>DASQHK010000498.1:0-5698 GCA_035632135.1 Bryobacterales bacterium | reverse complement strand
ACCTATCGCGTCTTCAACGATACCGCCGACGAGGCCGCGCACATTGCCTGCGGCCTCGAGATGGTGCAGACGGGCCGCTACACGATTGAGGCGCAGCATCCGCCGCTGGGCCGCGTGCTGCTGGCGGTTCCCGCCTGGCTGGCCGGATTGCGCTACAGCCCGCATTGGCCGCTTTGGACCGGCAGCTCGCCGGAGTTTTATTGGCGCACGCTGAGCATGGCGCGGCTGGGAAACCTGGTTTGGGCTCCGCTGCTGCTCGTTTGCGTTTTTCTGTGGGCGCGCGATCTCTACGGGCGGGCGGCGGGATGGGGCGCTGCGGTGCTGGTGAGCTTCTGCCCCAACCTGCTCGCTCACGCCTCGCTGGCCACGCTCGATTTCGGCGCCGCCACCACCGTGTTCGCCGCCGCCTGGTGTTTTTGGCGCTGGAGCCGGACGCCCAGCCTGGGCTATTGCGTGCTCTCGGCGGCGGCGTTCGCCATAGCCGCGCTGACGAAGTTTTCGGCGTTGGTCTTCCTGCCGCTGATCGCAGCCGCGTTCTTTCTCATCGGCCGGTGGAACACGCGGTGGTGGCGGCCTTCCCTCCGCTGGCTGACGGCGCTAGGGCGCGGCGCGCTGTTCACGGCCGTGGCGGGGCTGCTCATCTGGAGCGGATATCTGTTCCACATGGGGCGCCTGGGGCCGCCGCAGTTCCAACCGGCGCCGGGCAGCTTCGCCCAGAATTTCGAGCATTGGCTGGAGAAGCTCGGGGCGCACCGGGACCTCCCGGCGGCGCAGTTCGTGGCCGGCCTGCGGGACGTGGCGGGGCACAACGCGGAGGGCCATCCTTCCTATCTGCTCGGCCGGATCAGCCTGTTCGGCTGGTGGTATTACTTTCCGGTCGTCCTCGCGCTGAAGACCACGCTTCCGCTGCTGTTGCTGGCGGGTGTGTCGCTGGCGGCCAGCGTGGCCGGCGGAACCGGCGGAACGGCGCGAGCATCGCTTTGTCCGCTGGCCGCGATCGTGGTGCTGCTGGGGGTCTCCATGACGAGCCACATCGACCTCGGCGTGCGGCACGTCCTGGCCATCTATCCTTTTCTGGCGCTACTCGCCTCGCAGTTATGCAGCAGGCTCGCGGGACCCGCTCGCCCGGGCGGCCGGCGGACGCTGGCGGTGATCGTGGTCCTGCTGGGCGGATGGCACGTCGGGGAATCCCTGGTTGCCGCGCCCGACTATCTCGCCTACTTCAACGAAACGGTGCGGGGGCGTGAGGACGAGTTTCTGCTCGACAGCAATCTCGATTGGGGCCAGGACTTGGAGCGGCTGCGTGTGTTTCTCACCGAGCGCGGGATCACCACCGTCCACCTGAGCTTTTTCGGAAGGGGGAAGCCGATTCTGGAGAGGATTCCCGGCCTCCGGCCCCTCGGGCCCAATGACCGGCCCAGCGGCTGGGTTGCCGTCAGCAAATCGAATATTCCCGGGCTGGGGTTGGGCCCGCACAACCTCGCCTGGCTGAGGGCCTACACGCCAGCGGCCCGGGTAGGCAAATCGATTCTCGTTTACTATTTTCCGGAACGGTAAACGCGTCCGGGGGCGCCCGGCCACCCCTCCCTCAGGAGCGGAGGATGAAGGCGTAGGTGATCAGGATATAGGCTAAGCCGACTGCCCCCAGCGTGATCCACATCAGGGTCTTGAGGAAGCGCAGCTCACCGGTGTGGGTGCTGGTGGCGATCTCGAGGTTCTCCGCCCACTCGGGAGCGACGCCGGCGTGCTGGGGCTGTGTTGCGGATGCCAACTGTTCATCTAGCACGCGCTGCACCTGGGCGGCCTTCTCCACCACGGCATCGTAGCGGCCTTCCATCTCCGTCGCCCGCTGCTCGCGGTGCTGCAACCATCCGGACCACACCTGCTCCAGGCGGCCGCGGCTCTGGTCGAGGAATTTCTGGACGCTCGGGTCGAGCTGGGAGGGAAGCTTTTCGAGCGTGGTGCGCAACTGGGACTGGAGGCGGTTCTGAGCGTCGATCAAGGCGCGGTGATCCTTCTCGCAGCGCTCGAGGAACTGCTGGAAGTCGGCGACCGCCTGCTTCTGGTCTTCCGGGGTCAGCGCGATTTTCACGGCTGCCGGGGCAGCGGCGGCTTGGGACGCCTGGTCCAGGGCCTTGGCGGCCACCGCCTCGGCCGCTTTCGCCCGCTCCACGGCCTGCGCGCTGGCTTTTTGCAGCTCGGCAATCGCCGCGGGCGGCACCGCCGGGCCGGACTTGAAAGCCTGAGCTTGATCAATCGCCTTAGCGGCCAATGTCTCAGCCGCTTTGGCCCGCTCGAGAGCCAGCGAGGCCGACTTCTGCAATTCTGCCAACACTCCGGGAGCAACCGATCCAGCCCCGGACTTGGCGGCTTGGGCTTGTTCAATCGCCTTGGCAGCTAATGCCTCGGCCGCTTTAGCGCGCTCCAAAGCCAGCGAAGCGGACTTTTGCAACTCCGCCACCACCGCCGGCGTCGCCGCCGTGACAGGCGGCTTGGAGGCTTGATCGAGTGCCTTGGCAGCCAGCGCCTCGGCCGCCTTGGCGCGCTCCAGAGCCAGCGAAGCGGACTTCTGCAACTCTGCCACCACCGCCGGCGTCGCCGCCGGGGCAGCCGGCTTGGAGGCTTGATCGAACGCCTTGGCAGCCAACGCCTCGGCCGCCTTGGCCCGCTCGAGAGCCAGCGAAGCGGACTTCTGCAAGTCGGCCACCACTGCCGGCGTCGCCGCCGTGGCAGGCGGCTTGGAGGCTTGATCGAGCGCTTTGGCAGCTAATGCCTCGGCCGCCTTGGCCCGCTCCAGAGCCAGCGACGCGGACTTCTGCAACTCCGCCACCAGTGCCGGGCTGGCCGATGCTGCGCCTGATTTGGCGCCCTGCGCCTGTTCAATCGCCTTGGCGGCCAAGGTCTCGGCGGCTTTGGCCCGCTCCAGCGCCTGGAAAGCGGCCTTCTGCAGCTCCGCCACGGCCGCCGGCGACGCCGCTGCCGGTTTGGAGGCTTGATCGAGCGCCTTGGCGGCCAGCGCTTCCGCCGCCCGCGCCTTTTCGAGAGCGTCTGAGCTGGCCTTCTGCAAATCCGCCAGCCGCTCTTCACTCACCCCGCCGGCGCGCTGCACGGCGACCGCAGCCTTCTGCTGCACCTCGTCGAGGATGGCTTGCATGCCCGACTGGCGCTCGGCGATGTCCTGTACCAGCGCGCGCACCGCGTCCACCGATCGCAGGTGGATGGTCGTGGCGTCGCTCCCGGTGGCCTTCAACGAACTCACGGTGGATTCCATCTGCGCCAGCCGCTTCTCGAGTTCCACCGCCATCGTGCGAATCGTGTTCAGCGATTTTTCGAAGTGCGTCATCAGGCCCTTCTCGGCCTGCTGCGTAGCCTGGATCACCTCGAATGCCTTCTCGGACTGTCCCTGGCGGTCCGCGGTCTTGGCGGCGAGACTCTTGATCGCGGTCCAGTCCTTGTCCCCCTGCTCGTAACGCTTCGCCTGGTCGCGGAGCAGAGCCTCCACCGCCACCAGAGACTGCTCGAGCTGCGATTGGCGCGCTTGCAGTTGCTCCACCAGGGTCTGGATCACGCTGACCGTCTGGGCCACTTGCGCCGCTTTGCCGGCGTCCACCTGCTGCCGCGACTCGGAAGCCGCCAGCCCCTGCTGTATCTTGGCCTGCTGGGCCTTCAGATCGTCGAGCAGCACGCGCACTTCGGCCAGTGTCTGCTCGCCCTGCGCGTGGCGCGCCTTCAGCTCCACGTTGAGGGCGCTCATGGCCGCCAGCCGCTCTTCGGTCAGCGACTGCAAGTGGCCGGCGCTATCCTGGATCTGCTGGAACTGCTGCCGGAGCTGGGTGAAGGAGGTCTCATTGGCCTGATAACGCTCTTCCAGCTCCTGTAAGTGCTTCGCCGCTTCCGCGACTGCTTCTACTGCTCCAACTAACCCATTGAACGACACCTGTGAGTTGGACAAGGGGGATTTCTCCGCAGGCCGGTTGCCCAGCATTAGTGTCTACCTTCCAAGTGGTAGACCGCCATACGGTTGTTCTCCTAGACCGAGATAGGAAAGAAACCTATGGGGGGGCGCGACGCCGACGAGGCAAGCCGGCCGGATGCAAAACGGCGTGGAGTCCCATCCCGGCCCAGGGGTTCGGGGCCGGGATGGGGCCTTGGGCAGGCATTACCGGGCGAGGGGTTGCTCACCCGACTGGAGGGTTCCATTTAGACGCGAGGCGCGCCGGATGGCGGGCGCGCCCCACGCTCTCGCCGACGCGGCGCATGGACGTGTCTTCCGCGTCGGAACTCGCTGACAGGTTCTGATCCAAAACCTTTACTGCGGCCCACCTGCTCGTGTCCGAGCTGCCGGGCCGCCCGGCTTCTCTCTCAGGACCGTGTCTTTGTGAACTAAGTGTTGCTGGGAGGGCTTTTGTTTCAGCGGCCCAAAAATTTTTTTGGCGCCCTACCCGGCGTGCCGCTTCAGGATTTGGGGAAGGTTCTGGGAGAAGGACGACCGGGCCAGCACCATGTCACAACCGGCCTTTTGCGCCTTCTGCTTCAGCTCGCCCTGCACGTGGGAGACAAAAGCGAGGATGGAGGTCTGCTTGAAGTCGGGGTGGCTCTTGAGCTTGGAGATCAACGGAAGGGGCGGGACCGCATTCAGGTTCAGATCCACGATGATGAGAGACGGCTTATTGGGGGCGGACCCCAGCACCGCCTCTTCGCTGGTGGCGAACTCGATGGTCACGCCCGCCCGCCGGGCGGTTTCATTGATCTTGGTGACGAAAAAAAGGTCATCCACGACTGCCAGGATCTTGCTCTTGTGGTTTGGTTGCATATGCTAGTCTCGTCGGGCCCGGCCCGCGGCAGCCGCCGCCTGTCTCGCCACCCTCCGCATCTTGCTGGAATTTGCTGTCGCCGGAAAACTCGCGGGATCGGGATCTTGCCAGGAATCTCTTAGTTTAACGCATGCCGGGGGTTTGTGTCAAAACCGCCGGGATGCGACAAGAAAGTGGGGCGGCTTGCTGCCTTCGGAAAGACCGCTTGCTTCGCGCGCGGCTCTGCAACGGGGTTTTCCGGATGCCCACAAGTATGTCGCACGCGCCACATGGGCGGTTATTGGATGGGGATGTTCACCGTGTTGCTGGCGATGCCGTTGGACGTGAGCACAAGAGGCTGCATGCCGCTGGGCAGGCCGGCGGGCAAGGTGAGATTGATCTGGTTGAGACCGACGAAGAATGGTGCGAGGCCGGAGAAAATTACGGCTGCAGGCTGGCTCGCGACGGTGGCGGTGGGCGTCGTCTTGGTATTCGCAAGAGTTTGCCCGGAGGCCGCTTCCCCGCTCACTTGCGGCTGATCAACCGGGCCGACGCCGGTAGCGAACACGATCACGGTCTCGCCGGAATGGGCGGGTTTTGACGGAGTCACGACGGTGTAATCGGCATGCGTGACGACGCCGAGCGTCTGACCACCGGGGACGAAGAAGATGCCGGGGGCGTAGTCGTTCAGGTTGAGGTTATAGACAGCGCTGACTGTGTCCTGCATGCGGACCTTGAGCTGCGCGGAGGTCAGGCCCGCCAATTCCCAGGGCACCTGGACGTTGATCTGTCCCGGGCTGACGAAGAAGAAGTGGCCGGGGACGCTCACGCCGGCGGTGGGGTTGTCGAAGCTCATGCTCACGTGGTCGAGGGCGAGTGGCAGCGGCAGGCGGCCGGCGCCCGCC
>DASQHK010000497.1:0-9482 GCA_035632135.1 Bryobacterales bacterium | reverse complement strand
ATTTGCGCTAAGATTCGATCTTGAGGAGAGAAGAACCATGAGCACCGCAGCTACGGCGCCGCCCCCCATGGTGGCGCAAATTCTGAAAACGCTGGAACACGAGAATCAGGCCACCTTGAAAGCTCTGAAGGCCCTTCCGGCCGACAAGCTGAACTACAAGCCGCACGAGCGCAGCCGCTCAGCACGGGAACTGGCGTGGCACATCGCCTATTCGCCTTACGGCTGTGCCCGTGTGCTGGCGACGGGCAAGTTTGAGAATTTCGCCGAGCCGGACGCGCCGGCCACGCTGGCCGAGATCGTCGCCGGCCGGGAAAGCTACTACCAGAAAGCGCGCGAGGAGCTTTCGCGGCTGACGCCGCAGCAGCTCGAAGCGTCGCTGGCGCTGCCCAACGGCCAGCAGATTCCCTGCGCGGCCATTATCTGGAGTTTCGTGGTGTTCCACGAGATCCACCACCGGGGGCAGTTGTCGGTCTACATCCGAACGGCAGGCGGGAAGGTGCCCTCGATCTACGGTCCTTCGGCTGACGAAAATCCGTTTGCGTGAGTTTGAGAGCAAGACCGGGCGGCTGCGCGCGTGGCTTGCCGGCGAAGGTTTCGACACAGTTTGAGATCACCCGCTATCCAGGCTGAGTTGGCTGCGGGCCGGAGCGGATGCTGGTGTGCTGGCGGGATCGCGGCAAGGAACCCGGCCATCCGCGGATCGAAGTCGGAAGAAACCGCCTTGGCCACCTCCTTCCCGATGCCCGTACTGCTGACCCGCGCCGGCAACTGGCCGGAGCTGGCAGGGAGTCCGCCCGGCAATCCGCCGCTGGCGGACATTCTTGTCACGCAAGCCCCCCAATCAGGCCGACCTCCCTTGGCGCGCAGCCTGCGTGTGGTATAAGGATAGTGCTCCATCACTCGATCCAGAGGCGGTGGACTGCGCGCGCGAGCGGGGAGGAGGACTCGCAGATTGCCGGAACGCAATGCGGCTGTGGCGGCAAAATGGCATAGCGGGCTGACTGGATATCATTGGTGGGTTCTGAGCGTGGCGTCCATGGGCTGGCTGTTCGACACCATGGACCAGCGGATTTTCGTTCTGGCGCGCGGGCCGGCGCTGCATGCGCTGCTGCCGGCGAGCACCCCGGCCGCTGAAATCACGCGGTACAGCGGCATCGCCACGGCGATCTTCATGGCGGGCTGGGCGGTGGGAGGATTGTTCCTGGGAATCGTGGGCGACCGCTGGGGCCGGGCGCGGACCATGATGCTGACCATCCTGATGTACTCCATGTTCACCGGCCTTTCCGCGCTTTCGACCACGTGGTGGGACTTCACGATCTACCGCTTCCTCACCGGCCTCGGCGTGGGCGGCGAGTTCGCGGCGGGAGTGTCACTGGTGGCCGAGGTGATGCCCGACCATGCGCGGCCGCACGCGCTGGGCATTTTGCAAACGCTTTCGGCGCTGGGCAACATCATCGGCTCGGCGATCAGTTTCATCGTGCTGCCGCTGGGGTGGCGCTGGATGTTTGTAGTAGGTATATTGCCTTCGCTGCTGGTGGTGGCCGTATTCAAGAGCATGAAAGAGCCGGAAGCGTGGCAGAAGGCGCGCGACGCGGCCAGGGGCCCGGGGCAGAAGCAGCTCGGCTCCGTGCACGATCTGTTCGCCGACCGGCGCTGGCGCAATCACACGATCCTCGGGCTGACGCTGGCGATCTCAGGCGTGATCGGCCTGTGGGGCATCGGCTTTTGGACGCCGGAGCTGATCCGCGAAGCGCTGCGCAACGTGCCCCTCACCACCCGGAACTGGTACGTGAGCATGGGGACGCTGCTGCAAGACGTAGGCGCCTTCTTCGGCATTTATGCTTTCACCGTGGCGACCGACCGGATCGGGCGGCGGCCGGCGTTTGTGATCGCCTTCCTGATCGGGCTGGGCGCGACGGTGATGACCTTTGGCTGGCTGCGCACGCCCTCCGACGTGCTGTGGATGATTCCGGTGCTGGGCTTCTGCAACCTGGCCGTGTTCGGCGGCTACTCGATCTATTTTGCGGAACTCTACCCCACGCGGCTGCGTAGCACGGGCGTGGGCTTTTGCTACAACGTGGGAAGGATCATCGCCGCGCTGGGGCCGTTCACCCTGGGAGAGCTGACCGTGCTGTTCGCGAAGTCGGGTTTCGCCAGCCCCTTCCGCGCGGCGGCCATCTCGCTCGCCTCCATTTATCTGGTCGGCGTGTTCGCCATGCCGTTTGCCCCGGAGACAAAGGGCCAGCCGCTGCCGCAGGAATGAGGAGCCGTGGCTTGTCGCGGTTCGACATAGCTATACTATTAAGCGGATTGGGGACGGGGCTTGGCCGATGAAGCACTTCGCGTATCAAAGCCTCGAAGAGCTGGCGCAGGACGCCGAGCGAATCGGCGCCCGGCACGTTGGCTTCGAGCCGGAGGCGCAGAAGATCCGCACAATTCTGGCGCGGCCGGCCGATGTGGGCGGCTTTCTGGCAGGCAACTCGATCGCGATTCATCCCATGGAGGGCTGCGACGGCGAGCTTGACGGCAACCCCGGCGAGCTGACCCGGCGGCGCTACGAACGCTATGGGCGCAGCGGCGCAAAGCTGATCTGGTTTGAGGCGACGGCGGTGCGGCGGGACGGCCGCGCCAACACGCGCCAGTTGTGGATTCACCCCGGCTCGGCCGGGGAGATCGGGCGGATGCTGGAGCGCACGCGCGAGATTCACCGGGAGATCTGCGGCACGGCCGACGATTTGCTGGAGGTGCTGCAGCTCACGCACTCCGGCCGGCACAGCGTGCCCCGGAAGATCGTCGTTTCACACAACCCTTACGTCGACGCCAAGACGGGCGTGCCGCCCGATTATCCGCTGATGACCGACGACGAGCTGGAGCGGCTGGAGGACGATTACGTCGCCGCGGCGCGGCAGGCCTGTGCGATCGGGTTCCGCGCGATAGATATTAAGACGACTCATGGCTACCTGATGGTGGAGCTGCTGGGAGCGACGACGCGCGAGGGCCGTTACGGCGGGCCGCTCGAAAACCGGCTGCGGCTGTTACGAAACGTGATCGGCAAGATCCGCGCCGCGCTCGGCAACCGCCTGATGCTGTGCGTGCGGCTGGGCTGCTATGACGGTGTTCCTTACTACGGCGATCCGGCGACCAACCTCGGCGCCCCATGCCGCTACGAAACTCCGTATCCTTACGGCTTCGGCCTGGACCCGGAGGATCCGTTGCGCGAGGACCTGGCCGAGGTGAAGCAGGTGGTCCGGTGCCTGCGCCACTGGGGCGTGGCGCTGCTGAATATTTCCTCGGGCAGCCCTTATTTCAATCCGCACGTGGGCCGGCCGTTTGAAAAACCCGACGACGGCAACTACGATCCCCCTGAGCATCCACTGCTCGGCGTGGACCGGCACTTCCGCATCGCCGGGGAGCTGCAGCAGGAGTTTCCCGAGCTGCCGATGGTGGGCACCGGCTATAGCTGGCTTCAGAAATATTCGATTCACGCGGGTGCGAGGAATATCGCCGAAGGCCGCATCCGGTTTTTCGGCCTGGGCCGCGGCTCGCTGGCCCATCCGGACTTCGCCCGCGAGGCGCTCGAGCGCGGCGAGCTGGATGAACGCAAGGTTTGCAAGACGCTCACCTTCTGCACGTTTCTGATGCGGCAGAAGAACCACCCCATGGGGCAGTTCCCCACAGGCTGCCCGCCTTTCGATAAGGAAGGCTATGGGCCAATTATGAAGCTGGCGATGAAGGCAAAACGAGACCGGAAAAAGGAATGAAGAATGGATATGCCCCTACCGCTGCGAATTGAGACCCGGCAGGTTGAGCCGGATATTACGGTTGTGGAGCTGATCGGGAAGATCACCATGGCGGCCGAAATCCGGCGGATCGAAGGCCTGGTCGAGGAGCTGATCGAGCAAGGCCGCAAGAAGGTTGTTTTCGATCTTGCCGCCGTTGACTACATCGACAGCAGCGGCATGGGAACCATCGCGCATTGCTTCACGCGGATGGCGCAATCGGGCGGCGGTCTGCGCATCGCCAGCCTGAAAGAGCGGGTGAAGCAGCTTTTCAAGATCACGCGGCTCGACACGATCCTTCCATCCTTTGAAAGCGCGGCGGCGGCCTGCGCCGAGTTCACCGTGCCGGGCAAATCGGGAGCGGGGACGCCGTGAGCGGGGTGGCGTTCCGGCGCGCCCGGGCGCCCGCGATTGTTCCTTCCCTCTTTCGCGCGTTTCGCGAAACCCCTGGTGGGACGGCCTGTTTTCCTGTATTCTGGTTGCCATGCTGCTTGAAATTCAGACTCGCCAAGTGGAACCCGACATCACCGTTCTGACCTTTGCCGGCAAGATCACCCTGGGCCGCGAGAGCCAGCGGATCGAGATGCTGGTGAAGGAGCTGCTGCAGAAGAATCACAAGAAGCTGGTGTTCGACCTCACCGGAGTCACCTACATCGACAGCACGGGCCTGGGCATCGTGACGTTCTGCTCGGCGAGCACGCGCGAGGCCGGCGGCGCGCTGTGCGTGGCCGGGGCGAGCGGCATCGCCGAAAAACTCTTCCACATCACGAAGCTCGACAATATCATCGGTCTCTACCCGACGGTCGAGGAAGCCTGCCAGAACCTCGCAACCAACAACAAGGGCGGCGGGGCTTAAGCCCCGCTTTCGCCGGATCGAGGCGCTTGCGTCGTCGCCCGCCGGATCACGTTGCCCGCCCGCATGGCCTGCTCGGCGGCGTCGAGGTACTGGCGCGTGCCGGAAAAGCCGCGCATCCACTCCAGATACGCTGCCACGGTTTGCTCGATGGGGACCTCAGCGCGCCAGCCGAGGGATTGGAGCGCAGTGACGTCGCTGACAGTGTGGCGCGTGTCGCCGACGCGGAACTCGCCGTTGACAGCCGGCTCGAGCGCGCTGCCGGCGGCCTGGAGCACCACGCGGGCGAAGTCGAGAACGGTCACGGCGCGGCCGGGGCCGACGTTGAAAACCCGGTAATCGGCGGCCGGCGATTCCAGGACGAGCACATTGGCGCGCGCCACGTCGGAAACATCGATATAGTCGCGGAGCTGCCGGCCGTCTTCGTACACCACCGGCGCGAGGCCCGCCAGCACGCGCAGGCAGAAGATGCGGCACACGCCGGAGTAGGCGTTATAGAAAGAGTTGCGCGGACCCTGCACATAGGTATAGCGCATGCTCACAGACGGAATTCCGTAGCGGCGCCCGAGGCTCAAGGCCAGCAACTCCTCGGCGTACTTGGAAATGCCGTAAGCGGTGTGCGGCCGGGAGACGGATTCATCGATGAGCAGGGGCTTCAGGTTGCCCGAGCAGTGCGGGCACTGCAGCTCCCACTCGCCGCGCTCGAGCTGCCCGATGGGCCGCGGGCCGGGGTAGATGACGCCGTGCTGCGGGCACTCGTATTTGCCCTCCCCGGCCACGGCCTGCGAGGACGCCACCACGACCTTTCGGACCGGCAACCGCCGCGCGACGATCAGCTCGTAGAGCAGAGCCGTGCTCTCGGCGTTGACGTGCAGGAAGGTGCTGAAGTCCGGCATGTAGTCCTGATAGGCGGCAAGGTGAAAGACGGCGCCCACGCCTTCGAGCGCGCGGGCCAGGTCGTCGCGGTTTTCGACGCAGCCCTGCTGAAACTCGATGTCTGACGGCAAATAGGCGGGCTTGCCATTGGGATGAACGCGCGGCTGGAGGCTGTCGAGCACGCGGACCTGGTAACCCTTTGCCAGCAGCAGGTCGACGGTATGGGAGCCGATGAAGCCGGCGCCGCCGGTGACAAGGACGCGGGGATATTTCACCGCAGAGGGCGCAGAGGACACAGAGGATCACACCTTATCATTGATGAGGCGGCGGATTCCGTTTTTGAGACTTGTTACGTTGAAGTTGATCAGGAGGCCGACTGGACAGCGGGCCAGGCGCAGGTACGACAACAATTGAGCGCTATGGATCGGGGCCAGCGCATCGACGGCCTTCAGCTCGACGACGACTTTTTCTTCCACCACCAGATCCAGCCGGTAGCCGCAGTCCAGCTTCACCTCTCGGTACGTCAGAGGTAGGGGTTTTTGTTGCTCCACGCGGAGGCCGTTTTCCGCCAGCTCAAACGCCAGGCATGCTTCGTAGGCGGATTCGAGCAATCCGGGCCCCAAGGCGCTGTGCACTTTCATAGCCGCCCCGATAACCTCTCCTGTGATTTTGTTCAATTTCATCCTCTGTGTTCTCTGTGCCCTCAGTGGTGAGTTCCTACGGCTTGCTGATGCGGCGCAGGGTGAAATGGTCGGGCGTCATGGTGGCGTGCTCCAGGCGATGCCAGTCGTCGTGGACGCTGATGAGCTTGCCGCTGATGTGGTTGGAGCGCGGCGAGACCAGAAACAGGGCCAGGGCGATTTGTTTTTCGGGCGGGACGCCGCGCGTGTCGCGGGTGTGGCGGGCTTCCTCGATCGCTTTTTCGCCCGCTTCCTCGCCGGCCGCCAGCACCTGGTCGGTCATAGCGGTGTAGGTGGCGCCGGGCGAGAGGGCGTTGACCTGGATGTTGTGCTCGGCGACCTCGTCGGCCAGCGTTTCCGTGAAGCGGACGAGACCGACTTTGGACGCCGCATAGCCGGAAAAGAACGGCCGTGAATTGCTCGAGCCGCCGCCGCTGATGTTGATGATCTTGCCCGAGCGCCGCTTGATCATCTCCGGCAGCACGGCGCGGCAGCAGTGGAACGCTCCGATCAGGTTGATCTGAAGCACCTCGGCCCAGGCGCGCGGATCGGTGCTTGCGGTGGGGCCGATGGGCCCCTGCACGCCGGCGGCGTTGACGAGAATGTCGACGGGGCCGAACTCGCGCCGCACAGCGTCGGCCGCTTTTTCCACCTGCGCGTAGTCGGCGACGTCGGCGGCCACGACGAGCGAGGCGCCGCCGGCGTGGGCGATTTCCATGTGGGTCATGTGCAGCTCGGGCAGCGTGCGGCTCATCATGCCCACGCGGGCTCCCTGCGCGGCAAAAGCGATGGCCAGCCGCTTGCCGATGCCGCGGCCGGCCCCGGTGATGATGGCGGTCTTATCCTGGAGCGTCATCTTGGTAGGCGGCGATCTTTTCCTGGAGGCAAAACGTGATCAAATGCTCGAGCGCCAGATGGAACGACTCCACCTGGGGCGTGGAAGCGGCCGGCACCACCACGCAGATGTCGGCCAGTTCTTTCAGCGCGCCGCCATCGAAGCCGGCGAAGCCGATGACGGTCGATGCGAACTCCTCGCGGGCGGCGCGCACGGCGCGCAACAGGTTTTGCGACCAGGGCCCGCCGCGGTCCTGGCCCAAGCCGCCGTGCACGCTGATGGCGATCAGCACGTCGCCGGGCCGCATCAGGTTCCGCAACTGCTCGCTGAACAAATGCTCGAAACCGTGGTCGTTGATCCAGGCGCTCATCAGCGGGAGGTTGTCGCACAGCGATACGGCCCGCAGCCGCGGCTTGCCGGGGGAAATGGTCACTTTAGAAAGATCGCAGGCGAAGTGGGTGGCGGTGGACGCCGAGCCGCCATTGCCTATTAAAAATACTGTAGCCTGGCGCTTCCAGGCGTCGAACAGCGTTTCGATGGCACGATCAACGTCGGCGCGGGGAAGCGACCCGGCCACCTGCTGCATCTCGGCCAGGTAGCGATCGATGAACGGTTGGTTGACCATCTATTCGACCGCCACCGCCGGTTTCCTGCGGGCTTGCAGGGAATGGTACTGCTCGCCGCTCAGCAGATCGACCAGCACTTTGCTGCCTTCGAGATCAAACCGGAAGCGCATCTCGCGCAGACCCTCGGCCTCCATGGCCGCGCGAAGCTGCTTTTTGCCCTCCTCGGCGTAGAACAGAAAGAAGCCGCCCCCGCCGGCCCCGGAGATTTTTCCGCCGATGGCGCCGTTGGCGCGCGCCAGATCGTAAAGCGAGTCGATGCGCCGGCCGGCGATGTTCGAGCCGAGTTCTTTCTTGGCGCGCCAGTGCTCGTCGAGCAGCTCGCCGAAGCGCCGCACGTTGCCGCGCCGAAGCTGGGCGAGGATCTCCCGGCCGATCTCTTGGATAAGGTGCAGATTGTCGGTCACCTGCTCTTCCTCGCGCTCCAGGCGCCGCACCTGCGCGGCGAGGATGTCCTCGGTCGAGCGCGACAGGCCCGTGTAAAAGAGCAGGATGTTATTTTGCAGCTCATCGGCCACGTCCGGCGGTATTTCGGCGTCGCCAACCTCGACGCGGCCCTGGCGGTCGATTTCAAGCACGGTCAGGCCGCCGAACGTTGCCATGTACTGGTCCTGCTTGCCGATGGGCTTGTGGAGAATATCCAGCTCGATGCGGCAGGCCTCCTCGGCCAGCTCCTGACGTGCGGCCGGCTTGCGGCACAACGTGTGCAAGCCGTTGAGCAGGCCTACCAGGTAGCAGCTCGAGGAGCCCAGCCCGGTCCCGGCCGGCACGTCGGCCATGGAGATGATCTCGACGCCGTTGCGAATTTGGAACAGCCGCAGCGCCTCGCGGGCGAGCGTGTGGCGCACCTGCCCGGCGTCTTCCACGATTTCCGTTTCGGAATATTTCACCCGCACCAGGTCGTCCACGATCGGCGTGTTGAGGTAGACGAACATGTACTTGTTGAGGCCGGCGGCAAAAATAAATCCCCCGTGGCGAGAGTAGTAGGCGGGCAGATCGGTCCCCCCACCGCCGAGCGTGATGCGGAAGGGCGTGCGGGTGATGATCATCGGCGCAGCGAACTTTCAGCATAGCACGGGCCGCGGCGCGGGCAGACTTTACGCTCGGATCGGAGCCGCAACCGCCGGCGAGCAGCCTGCTGCCGCCTTCGGGAAGACCGCTTGCTTCGCGCGCGGCTCTGCATCGGGGTCTTCCGGACGCCCACAAGCATGCCGCACATGCATGAGGAGTTAAGGCGGCGGGATGGCCAGACGTAAAATCAACCGGGCGGCGTCGATGGCGTTCGCCACGCGAAAGTCTGCCTTAAGGCGCTGGTTGTAGGCCGCGTCGATGAGGATCAGCGGCAGGCCGGCGGCGCGGGCGGCGCTGAGGTCGCGATCGGTGTCGCCAATCATATAAGAGCGGGCGAGGTCGATGGAATGGCGGCGGGCGGCTTCGTGGATCATGCCGGGTTTGGGCTTGCGGCATTCGCAGCGGTCGCGGTCGTCGTGAGGGCAGGCGAGAATGTCGTCGACGAGAGTTTGCTCGCGCAGGAGTTGGTGGAACTCTGCGAGCAGCGCGGGGTCGAGCGTTCCGCGCCGGACCTCAGGTTGGTTCGTGACCACAATGGCCAGAAAACCGGCGGCGCGAACGGTGCGCACCGCTTCGGGCGCGCCGGGGAGCAGGGAAAAATCCTTGCGGCGGAGGGGCGCGTAGGGGATGCCGGCGCGCAGGATTGGCTTGACGAGCACGCCGTCGCGGTCGAAGAAGACGGCGGGCTTCAGCACTCGATGGTCCTCGACTCGCGGGCGCTGCGGTAGCAGGCCTCGACGACGCGCAGGGCGGCCAGCGAATCCC
>DASQHK010000496.1:0-4707 GCA_035632135.1 Bryobacterales bacterium | reverse complement strand
CTTCGCGGCTTTGCGGCGCGGCTTTTGCTTTTCGGAGATCGACCGGATGATCAGCTCTCGACCGCCCTTTGCCGGCAGCGGCGTCTTGGCCAGTTCGATGGCGGCCGCGATGATTTCTTTGACCTCCGGCCGCTCGAGCGTTGCCGCCGACTCGACCCTGATGAAGCGGTTCTGGCTGCCGCTGCCGAGCAGCAGCTTATGCGGATCGGGCAGTTTGGCCCCGTAATAGAATGCCAGCCCCACTCCGTTCGCTGCGGCTGCAATGGAGACGATCGAATCCGACGGCCGCTCGGTCGCGGAATAGGCGATCACGAAGAAATTGTAGTTGTCCCAGACGAGCTCATTGGCCGTGGGCAGCCGCTTGCGCAACGCCTTACGCAGGGAACGGATCAGGGCGGCGTGTGTCGGGTCGAATTTGTTGATAAAGCCGGCGAGCTGTTGCTCGGCCGCAGCGGGTGATGTTGTCGTTGTCTTCATAGAAGCTTCTCATACCTTTAAGCCGTGCCTGCCGTGAAGGGGTTTATCCTCTCACACCTCCAGCCCCAGCGACCGCATCAGTTCGAGAGCGTTGCTTCTCTGCACAACGCCCGGGCGCAGGCGGTAATCGAAGTAGAGCTTGCCATCCTCCAGGCGGTCCTCGAAATGGCTGTTGGTGGCTTTGCTGTCCAGGTCCTCGGCCACTTCCGCGAGCGCCAGGTCGTGCGTGGTGAGCAGGCCGATGGCGCCGCGCTCGACGAGGCCGCGCACCGTGGCCGCCGCGCCCAGCCGCCGGTCGTGCGAGTTGGTGCCTTGCAGGAATTCGTCGAGAAGAAACAGAACCGGCAACGGTTCCCGCGTCAGATCCACAATCTGCTTCAGCCGCTTGATCTCCGTGTAAAAGCGCGAGCTGCCGTCGTGCAGCGAATCGAGGATGCGGATCGAGGCGCCCGTGGCCAGCGGCGAGAGCCGCAATCGAGTGGCGCGGACCGGCGCGCCGCACTGCGCCAGCACGGTGTTGACGCCGATCGCCCGGAGCAGCGTGCTCTTCCCCGACATGTTCGACCCGCTGACAACGATGAGCCGGAGTTCGCCGCCAATCGCGACGTCGTTGCGCACCGCGCGGCTTTGGGCGAGCAGCGGATGTGCGAGGCCCTTCGCGTCAAACAATGCGCCACCCTCCGCCAGCTCGGGAAACGGGTCGGCTGGATGCTCGTAGGCGTAGCCTGCGAGCGCCGAGAGCGCTTCCATTTCGCCCACTGCCGCAAGCCAGGTGCGTATCGCCGGGCCGGAACGCCTGCGCCAGCTCTCGACGAGAAATACGAAGTGAATGGTCCACAGCAGGAACGGATCGATCATCCTGACCAGCAGGTGCTCGCGGGATTCGAGCAGCGCCATGATGCGGTGCAGTCTGCGGATGCGGAACGACGGCGGATGCCCTTCGGTATCGAGCGCTGCGCGCAGCTCGCACAGCCGCGGGGCCGTGAATCGCTCGCGTTCGAGCCGGGCCAGCACTTGGGAGAGCAGCGCCAGATCGAGCGCGGCTTTTGAAGCGGCTTCTGCCATCTCCTCCGCCCGCCGGTGCAGCCGCAGGAAGAAGAGCGCGTTCCCCAGCAGGATCACCAGCGCAAGATCCCGCAGGCCCCATACGGCCCACGCCGCGACGCCCACGACTGCGAGCCCGGTGAGTACCGTGGCCGCCATCCGCACCGAGGAACCGGCGAACGCCGGCGCGCGCTCGCCCCACTCCGCCAGGGCGTCGCTGTTCACCCGGGCGCGCACCTCCTCCCCCAGAATCGCGAGGTCCTCGCGCAGGTCCAGTCGCGCGCGCAGTTCGTCGATGGCCCGATGGCGCGCCTCAACCACGGCGGGCGTTGCCGGCGCGCACAGCCAGCCGGCCAGCGTCTGCTCGCCCGCGCGCGTACGGGCCGTCGAAATCAGTTCGAACAGCGACCCGGTTCCGAACAGATCGAGATCTTCGGCGTAGGGATGCAACTTGTCCCGGAAGCGTTCACCGGTTTCTCCCCTGCCGATCCAGTGGTCGTCGAGCCTTGCGAGCGCATTCTCGTAAAATACTGCAGCGCGGCTCGCGCGCTCGCGCGCCCGAATCACCTGCTCATGAAGGATGACCAAAACGACGAAAGCAGCCGCCGGAACCAGGAGCCAGACGGGCGAGACCGCGCCTCGCCCGAACGCCAGGTAAGCCAGAATCGCGCCCGTAAGCGCTGCCAGCAGCCGGCCGTTGCCGATGGTGATGTGGCGGCGCTCCAGCTTTAAAGCCGCGGCGCGCCGGGCTTCCAACCGCTTGACGTATTCCTCGCGTGGTGACTGATCAATCCGTGGGGCCATCGGCGCGGCTTCGCAATGACCTCAGTCTATACCAGGGCAAGCGGCCAACTTGGGCGTGATGTGACAGACTGTCACCCGTCAAACGGAGGGCCCCAGCCGGTTAACTATCTGTCTTACCGATGCTTACCGTATACAGGATGGTGGCACAAGGCGTGCTCATGAGCCGGATGGGCTGAAGTGAGGAGTAGACCATATGAGCGCATCGGACTCGTCGCCGCCCGGCAAGCCCGAGGACCACTCCGATCGTTCATCGAAGGTGTGGGACCGACGGCTGCACGAGCGCATCACGATCAACAGCCACGTAACCCTCTGCTGGGAGGACAATCGAGGCGGCCGGCGGCAGATCAAGGCTCAAGCTGTAAATGTCAGCCCCTCGGGAATTCTGCTCGAAGCGGAGGAGCATGTGGCTACGGGCACAGTCGTGATAGTGCAGGCGTCGAATTTTGCCGTGCTGGGCAAAGCGTGTGTCCGCCACTGCGAGCCGAAAGGCTTGCGATACAAGATTGGTTTGTACGTTCCGGGCCGCCTGCCGCGGACGTTTTGAGGAGTTGAATGAAAATAGACCTTCGCCGTTATCGCCGTTCATCGCTCAGTGGCCTGGTTGTCCTGGAGTGGACGGACGAAAATCAGTGCCTGCATTCCGTGCGCGCCTGGGCGAGGAACATCTGCCGCGGCGGCATGATGGCGCGCGCGCTTCATCCGGTACCTCTCGGGTCGCTGGTTCGCATCCGCTCCAAGAGCCTTTTCTTTCTCGCCGGCGGTGCGTGCGTGGAGCATTGCACGCGCTGGGGCTTCACTTATGCCATTGGCTTGAAATTCTACAACGACCTGGCCGAGCGATGTTCGGTGGGCGACTCTGCCGATGCCAGCGTAGAACCCGCGCACGGCGTTTCCGCGCCGCAGGACGAAGATCAGGCCGAAGATCCCGTCCCGTCGAAAACGGGCGCCCCGTGTGCCCTTGCGGTATCTCGCGCAACACTTGGGCAACGCCTGCGGGCGGCAGCAGCTTCCGCAACCCCGTCTGATACGACTCGAGGCTGTGCGCTTCCACCGGATCGAGGGTGAAAGCCCCATTCACCACCGCTGCGTGGCCCACGTGTTCGTACACGCCGGGCGGCGGAAGATTCGGCACCAGATCCCACTGATTGACGACGCGCTCGCAGAGCGGAATCAGAGCCTGAAAGTAATCAGGGGCGCCCCAGCGGTAGCTTGCCCGCGTGAAGACCGTGAGCGATTACCGTAAAACCGGCGACTCGTCCCGGCCCCCGCTGTTATAATTTCAATTTGTCCGACGTTCGCCATTCCGTTTGCGCGCTCGATTGTCCGGACGCCTGCGCACTGCTGATCAACGTCGAAAACGGCAAGGGCAGCCGCCTGCGCGGAAATCCCGAGCATCCCGTCACGCGCGGCTTTCTGTGCGGCAAGGTCGCGCGCTATCTCGAACGCGAATACTCGCCCGACCGCCTGCTCTATCCCCAGCGCCGCACCGGCGCCAAGGGCCAAGGCCGCTTCGCGCGCATCTCGTGGGATGAGGTTCTGGATGAAATCGCCGCGCGATTGAAATCCATCGCTGCCGAATTCGGCCCCGAAGCCATCCTGCCCTACAGCTATGGCGGCTCCATGGGCTACCTGCAAGGCTCCGGCATGGACCGCCGCTTTTTCCACCGACTGGGCGCGTCGCGGCTCGAACGCACCATCTGCTCGGCCGCCGGCGGCGTGGGTATGGCCGAAGCCACCGGTTTCAAATACGGCACCGAGCCCGAGCAGTTCCGCCACTCCAGGCTCATCCTCGCCTGGGGCGCTAATATTCTCGGCACCAACGTCCACCTGTGGCCTTTTATCGTGGAGGCGCGGCGCGCGGGCGCCAGGCTCTACACGATCGACCCGCACCGCAACCGCACCGGCGATCTTGCCGATCGGCACTTCTTCATCCATCCCGGCAGCGACACGGCGCTCTCGCTCGGCATGATGCACGTCATCATCGGCGAAAATATCTACGACGCCGATTACGTAGAGCGCTACACTTTGGGCTTCGAGGCTCTGCGCGAGCGGGTCAAGGAATACCCGCCCGAGCGCGTGGCGGCGCTCACCGGCATCGCCAAGGACGACGTCGTCCGGCTCGCGCGCGAGTACGCGACCATCCGGCCCGCCGTCATCCGCCTGAATTACGGCTTGCAGCGCAGCGAGCGCGGCGCCATGGCCGTGCGCGCCATCTCGCTCTTGCCTGCGCTCACCGGCTCGTGGAAAGAAGTGGGCGGCGGCTCGGTGCTCTCCACCTCCGGCGCGTTCCAGGTGAACCGCGCGGCGCTCGAGCGCCCCGACCTCCAGCTCCGCTCTCCCCTCGGCCGCGAGGCGCGCAGCGTCAACATGTCGCGGCTCGGC
>DASQHK010000495.1:0-10664 GCA_035632135.1 Bryobacterales bacterium | reverse complement strand
TCGCCGTGATGATTGGCGACCCGCGCCATGACCCGCGCGACATTGCCGTCGAGCACGGCCACCGGCGCCCCGAAGGCGATGCTGGCCACTGCCGCCGCCGTATAGGGCCCTACGCCCGGCAGCGCCTTCCACTGCTCATAGGTCGTAGGGAATCGCCCGCCGAGGCGGCTGAGGATGTGCTGCGCCGCCCAGCGCAGGTTCCGCGCCCGCGAGTAATAACCGAGGCCGCTCCAGCACCGCAGCAGCTCGGCATCGCTCGAGCCGGCCAGCGCGCGGAGGTCGGGAAAGCGCTGCAAGAACCGCTCGTAATACGGCTCGACCGCCGCCGCCCGCGTCTGCTGCAACATGATTTCGGAAACCCAGATGCGGTACGGATCCTTCGTGCGCCGCCAGGGGAGCGGCCGCTGGTTCCGGCGAAACCAGGCGGTCAAACTTGTTACAAAACGCCGGGCTTTAGCTGCCGGTGCCGAGCCGCCGAGAAATTTTCTGCCGGCTGGTGACTTTCGGGAACCTTCCGCGTCTAAGTCCGTAAGCATAACCAGATGGATTACGAATGTGCGGAACCCTCGTGGTTCTTACCCAAGCCATTCGTTTTCCCCGCCTGAACTAGGCCCGGCGGACGCCCTCCTGTTCCGCCGGGCGCTTTTTTGAAAGCCAACGCAGAGGCCGCCGGCAACAGGACGGGCCCTTGTTTTGCCGCGTCCGCTGGAATGCCGCGCTCCGGGATCCGGTGGCGGATCTATTTCGCCGGAGCCTTGGGAGCCGCTTTCCTGACCGGTGTCATGGACTTCTTGACCGCCGCGAGCGGGTAGTGCTGGATGCGGATGCTGCGAATGACGACCGGCGTGCGCGGCTTGTCGTTCGAGTCCCGTGGCACGGCGACGATCTTGTTCGCAACTTCCTGCCCTTCCACCACTTGGCCGAAAATAGTGTGGTGGTTGTTCAGGTGCGGGGTGGGGACCACGGTGATGAAGAACTGGCTGCCGTTGGTGTTGGGCCCGGAGTTGGCCATGGCCAGCCGGCCGGGCTGGTCGAACCGCAGCGACGGGTCGAACTCGTCCTTGAACTTGTAGCCGGGATCGCCCATGCCGGTCCCCAGCGGGTCGCCGCCCTGGATCATGAAGCCGGGAATCACGCGGTGAAATATGGTGCCGGTGTAAAGCGGCCGCTTCACCTTCTGGCGGGTCTTGGGGTCGGTCCATTCTTTGGTGCCACGCGCCAGGCCGACAAAGTTCGCCACGGTGAGCGGGGCTTCTTTCTCAAACAGCTTGCAGACGATCGCCCCCATCGAGGTGTTGATGGTGGCATACAATCCCGGTTCGCGCTCCGGCGCTGCCGGCGCGGCTGCCTTAGGCTCCTGCGCCCAGCCCAGAGCCGCCAATCCCATCACCGCAATCAGAATTCGTTTCACGTTTGATCCTCCGTTGTCACTTCCTCAAGAAGTCGCGCAGCGCCTGCCGCATCACCTGTGCGTCTACCTCGGTGATGGCCTGCGTCAGCGGGATGTCTTTCGGGCAAATCTCGACGCAGTTCTGCGCGTAGCCGCATTCGTGGATGCCGCCTGGTCCCATCATTCCCTCCAGCCGCTCGTGCGCGTTCATCTTGCCCGTGGGATGGCTGTTGAACAGGCGCACCTGCCCGATCACCGCCGCGCCCACGAAATGCGTTGTGTCATTATACTGCGGGCAAACTTCCAGGCACGACCCGCACGAGATGCAGCGCGAAAACGGGTACGCCGCCTCCTGCTCGGTGGGCGCCATGCGGGGACCGGCGCCGAGATCGTAAGTGCCGTCGATGGGGATCCACGCCTTGACGCGCTTGAGATCCTCGAACAGCCGCGAGCGATCGACCTGCAAGTCGCGCACCACCGGAAAACGCGACATCGGCTCGAGGCGAAGCGGCTGCTCGAGCTTGTCGATCAATGACGAGCACGCCATCCCCACGCGGCCGTTGATGCGCATGGCGCAGGAGCCGCACACCTCTTCCAGGCAGTTGGCGTCATAGGATACCGGCACGCTCGCCTTGCCCTCCGCCGTCACCGGGTTCTCGGCGATCCGCATGAGCACGCCGATCACGTTCGTCCCCGGCCGCACCGAAACGCGAAACGTCTCCCAGTAGCTGGCGGATTTCGGTGTGAGCTGCCGCTTCACCCTGACTTCGACCGTTCTGGTTTCGGGAGCCTTCTTATCCGCGTTCATCGGCGTTTATCGGCGATTTCAGTATTTTCTTTCGCGCGGCGGAATCAGCGACGTATCGACCGGCTCATACAAAAACCGCGGCTCGTCGGCGTCGGGGGCGAAGAAGGCTTTCGTTGTCTTCAGCCAGTTCTGGTCGTCGCGGCTGGGAAACTCCGGCTTGTAGTGCGCGCCACGGCTCTCGTCGCGCGCGAGCGCCCCCAGCGCGATCACGCGCGCCAGTTGCAGCATGTTTTCGAGCTCGCGGGCGAAGGCCAGCGTCTGGTTGGCCCAGCGCGAGCGGTCGCTCAGGTTGATGCGCTTCGAGCGCTCCAGCAGCTCGACCAGCTTCTCGTCGCACTTCTTCAGCTTGTCGTTCTGGCGGATGACCGTGGCGTGCTCGGTCATCGACTGGCCCATCTCTCTCCAGATCACGAACGGATTTTCGGAGCCGCTCGCCTGGAGAAGATGGTCGTTCAGCTCCTCCTGGCGCTTCTTTTCGAGATCAAAAACGGAGGACGGCGTCGCTGCCGCACCGGCCGCTGCGTTCCGCGCATACTCCACCGCCGCAGTCCCGCTCAGCCGCCCTGCAAACAGGCAGCTCACCAGCGAATTGGCCCCCAGCCGGTTCGCGCCATGATATTGATACTCGCACTCGCCCGCCGCGAACAGGCCCGTGATGTTGGTGCGCTGCTTGTAGTCCACCCACAATCCGCCCATCGTGTAATGCATGCCGGGGAAAACCTGCATGGGCACTTTGTGCGGGTCGACGCCCACGAACTTTTCGTAGATCTCGAGGATGCCGCCCAGCTTCGCGTCCAGGGTTTTGGGATCGATGTGGGTCAGGTCCAGATAGACGGCCGGCCGGCCATCGATGCCCAGGCCCAGCTCGTAGACGACCTTGTGAATGGCGCGCGTGGCGATGTCGCGCGGCACCAGGTTGCCGTACTTGGGATACCACTCTTCGAGGAAGTACCACGGTTTGCCGTCGCGCGGCACCCACATGCGGCCGCCCTCGCCGCGGGCCGATTCCGACATCAGCCGCAGCTTGTCCTCGCCGGGAATGGCCGTGGGGTGCACCTGGATGAACTCGCCGTTGGCGTAATACGCCCCTTGCTGATACAGAGCGCTTTGGGCGCTGCCGGTGCAGGTGACCGAATTGGTGCTCTTGCCGAAGATGGCGCCGATGCCGCCGGTGGCGATGATTACCGCGTCGGCCGGAAACGCGCGGACCTCGAGCGAGCGCAGGTCCATGGCGCAGATGCCGCGGCAGACGCGGTTGCCGTCGAGCACGGCGGAGAGAAACTCCCAATGCTCGAACTTCCGCACCCTGTCTTCGGCCTCGAAGCGCCGCACCTGCTCGTCGAGCGCGTAGAGGAGCTGCTGGCCGGTGGTGGCCCCGGCGAAGGCGGTGCGGTTGTAGAGCGTGCCGCCGAAGCGGCGGAAGTCGAGCAGGCCCTCGGAGGTGCGGTTGAACATCACCCCCATGCGGTCGAGCATATCGATAATACCCGGCGCAGCCTCGCACATATCCTTCACCAGCGGCTGGTTGGCCAGGAAGTCGCCGCCGAAAATGGTGTCGTCGAAGTGCTTCCAGGTGGAGTCGCCTTCGCCCTTGAGGTTCTTGGCGGCGTTGATGCCGCCCTGCGCGCAGACCGAGTGCGAGCGCTTCACCGGCACGATCGAGAACACGTCCACCGGCACGCCCAGCTCGGCCACTTTGATGGTGGCCATCAGGCCGGCGAGGCCTCCGCCCACGATGATGACTTTGGGACCGGCCATGGCTAATTCCCCGCCCCGGGCGGCGCCGGCAGCCGCGCCTGCCGGGCGTGCATCTGGATCAGCTCATCCGGGGTCGGCTGCTCGGGTGTGGTGAAAAAGCTGCGGAGGCTGGCAACACCGGCCCCGCTGAGTATGACAAACAGCGCCGCGCAGGCCCACAGCAGCTTCCGCTGCGCCGCCATGCCGGGCACGAAGCCCCACTTGCAGGCGAACAGCCACACGCCGTACGAGAAATGGAAGCACGCCGCCAGCAAGCCCACCAGGTAAAGCATGGCCACCGCGGGGTCTGCAATGCTGTGCTGCACTTTGGAAAACGCGATGAATGGATGGCTCAGAATGTGCGCGCCCGCAAAGCGCTGCTCCCAGACGTGGAAGCCGATGTAGACGAAGGCGACGAGGCCGGTCCAGCGCTGCGCCGCATAAAACCAGTTGCCCTGCCAGGGATACTGCGCGACGTTCCCATTCCCGCGCCACCAGATCCAGACCCCATAGACCGCGTGAAACGCAATCGGAACCCAGATGAAGGCAAACTCCAGGCCCACCACCACGGGCAGCGACGCCAGCTCCTGCACCTTCTCGTTATAGGCAGCCGGCCCGCGCACGGCGTAGAAATTCGTATAGAGGTGCTCGAGCAGGAAAGCGCCCACCGGAAAGATGCCGGAGAAGGAATGCAGCCGCCGCCAGAAAAAGCTCCGGTCTGAAGCAGGATTCATAAACGAAAGGGATAAATTCTCAGGAAAGCCAATCTGAGATTCGCTGCGTTAACTTTCATTATGGGAGGCTGCACCGCAGGTGTCAACCGCGCACCGGTAGGGCGCTTGAATCGTCCCGGTTCCCCAGGGGAGAACTGTGTGGGAGCGATCCGCGCAGGTCGGGGCTGACGGCGGGGAATCCCGGACCGGTGCCGGCTGCGGGCTGCCCATCGTGACATAATCCCTGCTTCAGGGTCGGGTCCAAGTCCGTTTTGACTCGGCAGGACCAGCGAACCGAGTCCTTTCCTTCAGTCCCCTTGGCCGTGTGCCGGCGGTGCTTGTAGGGGCTGCGTTCGAGCGGGCGTTTGGGCTGGCGGGGCAGCCGGAACCAAACCAGGTGGGGCCTGGGGAAGAGGTATTTCTCCGGGTGCGAAGGAAATGACGGGGAGGGCGGCCCTGCCGCTCAGCAATGCGGCAAAACCTGTTCGGATAATCTCTTGATCCCGCCAGATATTCCCATGGGCAACAGGAGTGTAGCAACTGTTCTTGAGGTAGGTTCGGTCAAAAGGATAATCCACAGCCTGCCCCATCCGGTAGAGCAAGTCCCACAATGCATCGTCCCGCCTCTCGTAGAGCCGTTGGTTGATGCTGGTATCGGTTGATTCCGGTGTGTTGAGCAGATCGCGGTAGGCGTTCCACGCTTCAAGCACGGCCCTGTCCTTGCCGCCGCCGTGCGAAAAGGTTAGTTCGATGCCGTTGAGCGCCTGAACGTGTTCCGGTGACGTCCGGTTCCCGAAGGCTCGTGTAGACATAAGGGTCCGGAAGGTAGCGTCCTTTAGCCGCCGTCTTTCCTGATGTCGCTCAAGGTACTTCTGGATTTGAACGGCGGCAACGGGCCCACCGAATGTTGCAATCACAATTGCCACTGCACTCCAGTCCATGGCCGGCCCCCGGGGTTCAGTCTAGCAAAGCCGCGAGCCGGGCGTGCTGGATGCTCGACGATCCGCTCCGCTGTAGGAGTTTACACCGCCACTGAGGCTCAGCCAAGGCTCAGCGCACTACGCAGGCACCGGGCCGGCCCGTTCTTCGATCGCGCGGGCCAGCTCTTCCGGGCGCTGGGAGCCGACGAGCACGCGCTCGCCGTTCGTCAATTCGATTTCCACGCCGCGATTGCCGCTCACGTTATAGGCCCAGCCCTGCAGGCCCCTGCGGATGCCCCAGCCGCCGTAATCGGCCAGCGGGCGGTACGTCACGGCGCGGAAGCTGCGGATGTCGCGCCAGGGGAACTTCTTCGAGCGCCAAAGCAGGACAAAGTGGACCCGCAATTCATCCTCACGCACTTCCGTCACCAGCCGCACCGCGTAGAGCCAACCCAGCATCAGCAGAACGAGCGCGTTCACGACGAGCAGCCCTTGGCTCGGCAGCGGATGGTTTCCCCACGGCCGCCCGAGAACAAGCTGCCGGTACAGTCCGTAACCGCAAAGCAGCATCGGGGCCAGCAGGATGGCCCACAGCCACGGCTGGCGAAATTGTTGCACCTCGCGAAAGTAGACCACTCGAGATCATCTCCCTGCCGCAGCGAGGAGCCGGTCATCGAAAGAGAAGTCCGGCTCGGCTTTGTGCGGGCGGCTTGCATACCACTGATAGGTTTCAGCCAGCCCGTCGGCGAACGGCGTGGGATGGAAGCAGAGATCGCGCCGGGCCTTTTCGATCGACATCGTGATGCCCGGCAGATCGAAGTACTGGCCGAAATAAAACGGCGGCTCAAAGACGTTGCCGCCGAGCGCCTGGATGCGCGCGCGCGGCACAAAGACGAGCCGCGCCTCGCGGCCCGCGGCCGCCGCGAGCGCCTGCACCGCCTCCACCTGTGTGACCGGCGCCTGGTTGGCGATGTTGTAGGTCTGGCCGATCGCGGTGGGCGCTGCCGCCGCGGCGAGCATGGCCCCCACTAGATCTTTTACATACACAAACTGCATCAGCCGGGAGCCGTCGTCGGGAACGATCACGGGCCGGTCCTGCGAGATGCGGTCCCAGAAGAATGCTTCGCGGTAAAACGGATTTTCCGGTCCGTAAACATAGGGCGGCCGCAAGGTCACCGCAGGAAAACCGCGTTCGTGGTGCAGGCGGAACAGCATCTGCTCGGTCCGCGCCTTGTTGCGGATGTAGGCTTCCTCGTGAGCGGCGGCCAGCGGCGCATCCTCCCGCAGATTCGTTCCTTCGCCATAGGCCGCCACGCTCGAGATAAACACGTAGCGCTCAAGCTTATCGCCGCAGGCTTCGGCGGCTGCCGCCACCTGCTCCGCCGTGGTGCCATGCTGCCAGTCGTAGACGTTGTCAAAGACGAGATCAAACGATCGCCCGCGCAGCGCGCGCCGCACGGCATCGGCGTCGTTGCGATCACAGAGAATTTCCACCGTCCCTGCCGGCAGCGCCGACCGGCCGCGGTGGAGAATGGTCACGCGGTCGCCGCGCGCGACGAGCCGCCGCACCAGTTCTTTCCCGATAAACAGCGTCCCGCCGATCACCAGCACGGCGCGAGAGCTTTTGCCTTCGGAACTGCCGCTAATCGTAGTACTCCAGCCCGAGGTGCGTGATGAGGTCCTCGCCGCGCAGCCACCGCAGCGTGTTTTTCAGCTTCATCAACTGGATGAAAATATCGTGCTCGGGATAAAGCTGCGGCGCGGTCATGGGGGATTTGAAATAAAACGACAGCCACTCCTGGATGCCGTGCATGCCCGCCCTCTGCGCCAGGTCCAGAAACAGCGCCAGATCGAGCACCAGCGGCGCGGCCAGGATCGAGTCGCGGCACAGAAAGTCGATCTTGATCTGCATGGGGTAGCCCAGCCAGCCGAAGATGTCCACGTTGTCCCAGCCCTCTTTGTTGTCGCCGCGCGGTGGGTAGTAGTGAATACGTACTTTATGATAGATATTGCTGTAAAGATCGGGGTAAAGCTGGGGCTGGAGAATGTGCTCGAGCGCCCCGAGCTTGCTCTCCTCTTTGGTGCGGAAGGCGTCCGGATCATCGAGCACCTCGCCGTCGCGGTTGCCCAGGATGTTACTCGAGAACCACCCCGAAACGCCCAGCAGACGCGATTTGAGGCCCGGCGCGATCAGCGTCTTCATAAACGTCTGGCCGGTCTTGTAGTCCTTGCCGGCGATCGGCACCTGCCGTTCCCGCGCCAGCTCCTGCAAGGCCGGCGTATCGACCGTCAGATTTGGCGCGCCGTTGGCGAAGGGGACGCCCGATTTCAACGCCGCGTAAGCGTAGATCTGGCTGGGCGCAATCTCGGGGTCGCTCGTTTGCAGGCCGCACTCGAAGTCCCGGAGGCTGGAGTGCACCTTGCTTGGCTTCTGGAACGTCTCGGTTGAGCCGCACCAGACCATCACCAGCCGCGCGGCGCCGGTTCGCTCGCGGAAGCGGGCGATGTCGTCCATGAGCTGCCCGGCCAGGTCCATTTTGTTGCGGCCCTGCTTGATGTGCGTGGCGCGCAGCCGCGGCACGTAGCGCTGCTCGAACACGCCGGGCATGGGCTGGATTGTCTCGAGCGACTCGCGCAGCGGATCGAGCAGCTTGGACTCGAGCACGCCGGCGTGCGCCGCCGCCTGGTACACGTTGTCCGCAAAAATGTCCCAGCCGCCGAAGACCAGGTCTTCGAGCGCGGCGAGCGGCACAAAGTCTTTGATTTTCGGGCTGCGGTTATCGGTGCGCTTGCCGAGCCGCACCGTCCCCATTTGCGTGAGCGAGCCGATGGGCTTGGCCAAGCCGCGCCGCACCGCCTCCACGCCGGCAATGAACGTGGTGGTCACCGCTCCCATGCCGGGCGTCAGCACGCCCAGCTTTCCCGTGGCCGGCTGGATGGCGGCCTTCTGTTGAACAGGCACTATTTCTCTCCTCAATGGAATGTAAACCCCCCATCATACTCGACCAGCCACCCGGCGGAAACGCCGCAACTGAATTAGCCGGCGGCCACGGCCGGCCAAAGGGGTGTGCGAGATACTTGTGGGCAGAGCCGCGCGCGAAGCAGGCAGTCTTTCCGAAGGCGGCAGCTGACCACTCCTCACGGTCGCGGCTCCGATCCGAGCGTAAGGGCACGCTCGGGCGCTCTTTCCTCTCGCACGCCCCGGCCAAAGCGCCGGCTTGCCCCCATGAGCTAGAATAGGCTCTTAGCTTTTATGCCCGACAAGCAGAGTGCGACGGCCACTCTTTCCGTCCTGGTGGCCGATGACGAGCAACTCGCGCGCGAAGAGCTGTGCTACTTGCTCCGCGAGCAGGCTGACGTGGAAGTGGTGGCCACGGCGGCGAACGGCCTGGAAGCGCTGGAGCTGATCCGCGCCCAGGAGCCGGACCTGGTCCTGCTCGACGTGCAGATGCCCGGACTCGACGGCCTGGGTGTGGTGCGCCGCCTGCTCGAGCGCGGCGAGCGGCTGCCTCACTTCATCTTCACCACAGCCTATGACCAGTATGCTGTCAAAGCGTTCGAAGTTGACGCCGTCGATTATCTGCTGAAACCCATCGACAAGGCGCGGCTGGCGGTCTCGCTCGACCGCGTCCGCCGGCTTCTCGAGGCTCGGGAGGAATCTCCGGCATCTCACAGCCCGGCGCCGGCTGCTTCTCCGCCGCCCGCCGGCCGCACCAAGCTGCTGGTCAAGCACGCCGGCCGCCTTTTCCTGGTCGACTCCGACGACGTCATCTACGCCACCATCGACGACGGCGTTATCACCATCGTCGCCGCCATGATCGAGGGCCAGTCCAACTACCGCACCATCGAGGAATTGCAATCGAGCCTTGATCCGGCCAGCTTCTGGCGCGCCCACCGGTCCTACCTGGTAAATATTAATAAGATTAAGGAAGTGGTGCCGTGGTTCAAGTCGAGCTATCAGCTCCGCATGGACGACAAGAAGCATACCGAAATCCCGGTGAGCCGCGCGCAGACGCGCCGGCTGCGGGAATTGCTCAAGCTCTGATCCAGCTCTTCTCAAGGAAGATCCTATGACCATTTCGCTCGTGGAAAAAGACAAAGCCGCCGAGTCCATCCGCCCGATCTACGAGAAACTCGAGCAGAAGACCGGCCGGGTGCTCAACTTTTTCAAGTTTCTGGCTCACAAGCCGGACGTGCTGCGGACGTTCCTGGACTTGTACCAAGCCGTCTGGGCGCCGGGCGCGCTCTCGCCCAAGATCAAGGAACTGGGCTACCTGACTGCGTCGCTGCACAACCACTGCGAGTATTGAAGCCGCGCCCATACCGCTTCGGGGAAGCGGAACGGCTTGACCGACCAGCAGATCCAGGCGCTCAAGGAACCGAGCGGCGACCCTAAGGATGGATTCACCGAGGAGGAGCGCGCGGCCATTCGCTACGCCCGCCTGCTGACGGCACACCCGTCGGCCGTGCGGCAGGAGGATCTGGACGCGCTGGGAAAATTCTTCAACGCCGAGCAGATCATCGAACTCACCCTGGCCATCGGCACGGCGAATCTTACCAATCGGTTCAACGACGGACTGCGCACGCCGGTCGATACCTGAGGCCGCGGGCGGCGCCGTCCGCCGACGATCAGCGCTTCTGCGCTTCGCTCACCGAAATCGCCAGGCCATCCGGGTCGGCGTAAGACGCCAGCACGCCGCCGAAATCCTGCGCCTTCGGGGACCGGATGCACTTCACGCCCGCCGCCTGCATCTTCTGGTGAAACTCGTTGATGTTCTCCACCTGAAAGCCCGGGTGGCAGCGGCCGGCTGGGATTTCGCCCGCCGGATGCAGCGCCAGCGTCGTACCCTCGGTCGCGAACTCGCTCCAGCCCGGCGACTCAAACTTGAGCGGAAAACCCAGCACGTCGCGGTAGAACTCGACCGAACGCTTCATGTCACTGACAAACACGATTGTGTAGTCGATTGTTTTCATAGCCGGCTCCCGATTCAAATCCGGATCCCCATCCGCCACAGCATGTATCCCAGCGCCTGGCGGGCGTACTGCCAGTCGCGCCGCAGCGCCGGCTCCGGGCCCGCGCTGCGCGGCGATCCCAG
>DASQHK010000494.1:0-9705 GCA_035632135.1 Bryobacterales bacterium | reverse complement strand
GGCGCCTGGATGCTGAGGCCCGGCGCGCCCAGGTTCACGTGATTGAAGAAGTTGAAGAACTCCGCGCGGAACTGGAAATTGTTCTTCTCGCGGATGCGGAAATTCTTCACCGCTGAGAAATCCACGTTGTTCATGCCGGGCAAGTGGATCTCCTCGCGGGCCGCGTTGCCGAATTGGCCAAGCGGCGTTTGCGTGAAGGCGGCCGTATTGAACCACCGCGCCGCCGAGCGCTGTCCCCGCGACAGCTGGGCCGACTGGCCGGCCACCACGCTCGGCCGCGAGCCGATGCCGGTGCCGGTGGTGTCGCCCACGCCACTGAGGTTGGCGCCAAACCCGGTCTGCTCGGTGATGATGACCCCGGCCTGCCAGCCTCCCAGCACCGCCCGCGCTACGCTATTCGGGACGTGGTTGAAGAGCGGGATGTCGTAGATCCCGGCGACCGACAACCGGTGGCGGATGTCGAAGGCCGTGGGCGAGCGCTCGGCGGCCAGGTTGAAGTAATCCTGAACGCCGCCCAAAAACGATCCGCCACCGACGGTGCTGATGTCGGCGTTGCCGAGGGCCTTTGAAAACGTGTAGGCGCCGAGCACCGACAGCCCGCTCGCCACGCGCCGCTCCACTTTCGCCTGCAGCGAGTGATAGGTCGAATTGCCGATAGATTTCGCCGTGCTGATCCCGCTGAAGCCGGGGAAAGGCCGCCGGCTGGCCAGGGGCGCCACGTTCGGGCCGGGCGTCACCACCTGGATCGGCCGGTTGCCGTCGAAGGCCATGGTCAGATTGGTGCCCTTCGAGCCGACATAGCCGACGTCCATGTAAAGGTTCTTCGGCAGTTTTTTCTGCACGGTGAAGTTCCAGTCCTGCGTGTAAGTGTCCCGCAGGTTGGGGTCGAGAGCGCCCGAGCCGAACAGGCCTGCGATCGGCTGCCCGGGCAGGCCGAAGGCGGTCTGCACGTTCACCGGCTGGTTAAAGGTACCTGCCACGTCGAAGGTCTTGACGATGGGCGGGTTCAGCGACAGCGTGGTCCAGGAGTTGGTGATCTCCGGCGTATAGTAGATGCCGTAGCCGCCGCGCACCACGAAGTCCGGAATCTGCGGCACGTTGTAAGCAAAGCCGAAGCGCGGGCCCCAGTTGTTGCGGTCCGGATACACCAGCGCCGCCGGGCGGTCGCTGGTGTCGGTAATGTCCGGGAAGCCGTGGAAGGTTTGCCGCGACGGCACAAACCCCGGCACCACGCCGTTCAAGTCGAAGTTGGTCGCTTTGCCGCGCTGCACGGGCGGAGAAAAGTATTCATAGCGCATCCCCAGGTTCAGGGTCAGGCGCGGCGTGACGTGCCAGTCATCCTGGAAGTAGTAAGCCTGCCACCAGTTATTCATCCGCGTGGCGAAGGGCTCCACGCTTACCTGCGCGTCGGTCGCCAGGCCCAGCAGGAAGGCCGCAAAACCCTGCTCGCGAACGGGCGCCGCGCCGCCGGAAGTGGTCCGGCCGTCAAAGCTGAACGACCCGCGCGGGTTTACCGACTCATCGAACGTCCAGTTGCGGCGGGCGATCATCGCGCCCAGCTTGAGGAAGTGGTTGCCCTTGCGGATGGAAATGTTGTCGCCCCCCTGCCAGAGCTGGTTCAAGCGGTCGCGCGGGCCGATGCCTCGCGTGCTGGGGAAGTCGTAGCCCGCGCCGCCGAAACTCGGATAGCCAAAGTTGCGCGGGTCCTTCGAGACCCCCGGCAGCCCGATCAGGTTTGCCACATCCAAAGCGGAGTTGCCGGTGGTGCCGAAGAACTCGTGCTCGAAGAAACGGTCCCACCCGATGCGCGCTTCGTTGACGATGGAGGGCGAGAACACGTGCGTGTCGGTCACGCTCACGTTCTGCGCCCGGGCGCGGTTGCCGCGCGTGTCGAAGCCGAACACCGGCGTGGTATTGTCCGCCTGCGTGTTGAACATGTAGCTGCCGTAAAGGGTGTTCTTGTCGTTGAAGCGGTGGTCCATGCGGGCGACGTACTGGTCCTGGTCGATCGGCGCCGAAGCGCGCGGGCCGCGGAAGTTGATGGCCGCCTCGTTGGTGTTGGGCGCCGGCACGAACGTCAAAAACTTGCTGGCGTAATTCTGGATGCGCGTCTGCGGGATGATGTTGTTGGGGAACGGCTGGCCGGTCTGGGGATCGTAAACCTTCACCGCGGCGCTCGAGAAATCACCGCTGCGGTAGGGCGCCGGCGGCACAAACGCCGTCCCGCCAAACGAACCCGAAATCTGCCGGCCCGACTCCCAGTTGAAGAAGAAAAACGTGCTCTGCTTGCCGTTGTAAACCTTCGGGATGGTCACCGGCCCGCCGATGTTGGCGCCGAACTGGTTGCGATTGAGCCGCGGCGGCTTGGCGTTGGGTGAGTAGGGCTGGAAGGGGGCCAGCGCCGCGAAGGCGTCGTTGCGGTTGAACTCCCACAGCCCGCCGTGGAAGTTGCCGGTGCCGCTCTTGGTCATGACGTTGACCTGCCCGCCGGGAGCGCCGCCGATATCCGAGGAATACGTGCTGGTCGCGACCTTGAACTCCTGGATCGCATCGATCGAGAGCGAGAAGCTGAAGTTGTAGCTGTCCAGATCCATGGCCTCGATGCCGTCGTAGTAGAAACGATTTTGCGTGTCGCGCGCGCCGTTGGCCGACATAGCCACCGACTGGCCCACCGCCCCGCGATTGCGCCGCACCGTGATGCTGCCCGGCGTGCCCGGGTTCACGCCCGGCGTGAGCAGAGCGAGCTGCACAAACGAGCGCCCGTTCAGCGGCAGCTCGACAACCTTTTGGCTGTCGATCACCGTGCCCACGCTGGCCTCTTCGGTTTGCAGGCCGATAGCCTCCGCCTCCACCGAGACCTGCTCGCTGACCTGGCCCACCTGGAGCTGGACGTTGAGGCGCGCCACCTGATCCACGCTTAACTGGAACTGGCTCACCTCGGACTTCTGAAACCCCGCCGCCTCTACCGAAAGCGTGTAGGCGCCGATCGGCAGGAACGACAGCTCGTAGTTGCCGACGGCATTGGTCTTGGTGTCGCGCGACTGGCTCGTCTGGACGTTGGTGACCGTGACGGTGGCGTTCGGGACCGCGGCGCCGGATGGATCGCTCACCGTGCCCACAACCTTGGCCGTGATCGCCTGGGCCCGAAGCTCGGGCGTCGGCAGAGCAAACAGCATCGATACAAAGAGCAGCGACAGAATTCCCTTGTTGTTTTTCATGTAAGCAGACCCCGTGAAATTCACTCTAGCAAAGAACTCACCAACGCGCAAATGGCTCCGAGCGGGAAACAAGAAAGGCGACCCTTGTCGTCCGGTTTGGCGGCCGCCGGGGATCACTACCGTCTTGCTTGCCCTGCCCCGCCGCGCAGCTCGGTCACGTCCAGCTTGCCCTTCTCGAGTGAGACGCCGACGATCATCAGCTCCAATTCCTGCGAGTTGGGATTGTAAAAGCTGTGGGCTTCGCCCAGCCGGATGGGGACGGCGTCGCCCGGCCCGATCGCGGCGTTTTCTTTGTCTACCGTGACGCGCCCGCGCCCGCTGTTGACGTAGTAAAACTCTTCCATGTAGTCGTGGCGGTGCAGGCCATCCGAGGTGTCCGGCGGCAGGATCAGGTGATCCACATACTCCCAGTTGCTGTGGAACATCTCGGAGCGCAGGGCGCGGCGGTAGCGCGCCGTCCCACGCCCTCCATGCAGCGCCTCCACGGGCCGCAGGAGCTTCGGATCGAGCCGCATGGTGGAAAACACCGGCTTGGGATCGAGCGGCGCCCCCACCCGGTCGTCGCCCAGGTCCTCGTTGTCGTAGCGGCCATGCACGCTTCCAACGTTGATGTTCATCCACTGCGTGGGCTTGTCGGTGTGATTGTAGATGGCGTGCGAGTGTCCCATGCGGCAGGGCGCTCCGGCCGGGCCCTGGAGCACCGAGGTCCGCCCGTCGATGGTGAACTGCGCGGCGTTATCGAAGATGACGAACATCTCCTCGCACTGGTGGTGAAAGTGATGGCCGATGCCGCCGCCCGGCGGAAGCACGCCGCGGTGCAGAAAGATCACGTTGGTGGTGAATACGTTCGCGCCGAACAGGCCGAAAAAGTCCAGCTCGCCGGCCCCGCCGTGGACGCGGGGCGCGGCCCGGTACTTGGACGGGTCGGTGTGGGCGATGCGCGATGCCAGGGTGTCTTGCGCCAGCGCGGCCCCGGCAAGCACGACGGAAGCGAGCACGGCCATCAGGGTTTTCATGGTTCGCTATTGTAAACCCTGCCGGGCCGCCGTAGGGGAAACCGCAACCGAGCCGCGCGCGAAGCAAGCGGTTTGCCGCTTCCTTTGGCCGCAGGCAGAGCGCGTGGCGCCCTTGGCGGCTCGATCCTGCCGGCCGATTCCCCGCGTGGGGCGGCCGGGGCGTGAGCACGGAGCTGCGGCCCCGGACCACAGCCGGGCGGGCCAGCCGGCGCCCTTGGCGGCTCGATCCTGCCGGCCGATTCCCCGCTTGGGGCGGCCGGGGCGTGAGCGCGAAGCTGCGGCCCCGGACCGCAGCCGGGCGGGCCAGCCGGCGCCTTTGGCGGCTCGATCCTGCCGGCCGATTCCCCACCACGGGTGCCTGCGTACTATAATGGCTGGCGATGGACGTCTTCGAAGAGCTGGTGCGGCTGCGGCGGCTGGGGCAAAAATCGGCCCTGGCGACGATCGTCGATGTGCGCGGCTCGATCCCCAGTTTCCAGAGCGCGAAGCTGCTGGTGCGCGAAGACGGCTCGATGGTGGGAACCATCGGCGGCGGCTGCGTCGAAGCCGAGGTGTGGAACGCCGCGCGCGAAGTGATCGAGACCGAGAAATCGCGCCACCTCAGCTTCAACCTCGGCCAGGACGCCGCTTACGATAACGGCCTCATCTGCGGCGGGCAGCTCGACATCTTCGTCGAGCCGGTGCTGCCGCTTCCCTCGGCTTACATCTTCGGGGCGGGGCACATCTCGAAGAGCCTGTCGAAGGTGGCGGAGCTGGCCGGCTTCCGCACCGTGGTGATCGACAACCGGCAGCAGTTCGCCAACCGCGACCGCTTCCCGGACGCCGACGAAGTGATCGCCGCCGAATATGAAGAGGTTTTCCCGAAGCTCGAGATCAACGAATCGTCCTACCTGGTGATCGTCACGCGCGGGCACCGCGACGACATGCGGATCCTGCGCTGGGCCATCGACACGCCGGCCCGCTACATTGGCATGATCGGCAGCAAGCGCAAGGCCATCGCCGTGGTCAAGGAGCTGGAGAAAGAGGGCATCCCGCGCGAGCGCTTCGAGCGCGTGCACTCGCCGATGGGCCTCGAGATCGCCGCCATCACGCCGGAGGAGATTGCGGTGAGCGTTCTGGCCGAGATGATCGCCGAGCGGCGCAAGGCGCATCCGGGCTGGAACCCGCTGTCGAAATCGGTGTTTGCGCAGGGCGTCCTCAAGTCCCCTTGACAAAGCCAAAGCCCGCCGGCATCATCCTCGCGGCCGGCGAATCGAGCCGGATGGGCGCCGACAAAGCGCTGCTCTCCTATGGCGGCTCGACTTTCCTGGAACATCTGATCGGGCTTTTTCTGCCGCGCGTGGAGCCGGTGGTGGTGGTGCTGGGGCATCACGCGGACGAGATTCGCGCGGCGGTCGGGCCGCGGCCAGGCCTCGAGATCATTGTTAATACCCAATACCAGGCGGGGCAGCTTTCCTCCCTGCAAGCGGGCCTCCGGGCGCTGCCCGCCGCAGCGCCGGCGGCGCTGCTCACGCTGGTGGACCATCCGGCGGTGGCCGCCGCGACGCTTGACGCCATGCTCGAGCGGTTCACCGCAGCGGCGTCCGCGCTGCTGATCCCGCGCTATCGGGCACGCCGGGGCCATCCGGTGCTCCTCGGACGCGCGCTGCTGGAGGAGATTCTGGCGCTGCCGGTTTCCGCGAGCGCCAAGCAGGTCATCCACGCCCACCTCGGCGAGGCCGTCTTTCTGGACGTGGACGATCCGGGTGTAGCGCAGGACATCGACACGCCGGCGGATTACGGGAGCTTGGTCGAAAGGCGCGGCGGAGCGTAGCCTGCGCCCTACTGCTGCGGCGTTGGGGCGCCGGAGCGGGGCGGACCGAACGGGGAGCTGGGCAAGCCGGGCTGGCCGGGGTTGATGGGGGCGACGGGCTGGCCGTTAGGACCGATGCCAGGCTGGCCGAAGGCACCGGGCTGGCCAAAACCGGATCCGAAGCCGCTTGGCTGGCCAAGCGTGGAGGGACCGAAGCCCGACGCTCCGGCCTGGCCAAAGGCCCCGCCTCCGAACGGCGACTGCCCTTGCTGACCGAAGGCCGACGTGGGGGTTCCCGGCATAGCGCCGGGCTGCCCCGGCATCATGCCGCCGCCCATGGCGGCCGCGCCGCCCATCAGCAGGGGGTCCTTGCGGTAGTCGTAGACAAATTCCCACTCGTTGTAGGTTTCATGCTCCCGGTAAACCTTGATGCCGCGCGCCTCCGACTTGCTGGCCACGCCGGCGATGCCGCCGCCAAAGCCGCCACCGGCAGCTCCACCGAAGTTGCTGTTGAGGGCGCCGGGCTGACCAAAGGCGCCCATCTGGTTGGGCTGGCCGAAGCCGCCCTGCTGCCCGGGCTGACCAAACGCCCCGGGCTGGCCAAAGGCGCCAGCTTGGTTGGGCTGGCCGAAGCCGCCGCCACCAAATCCACTATTGCCACCAAAGCCGCTGTTGCCGCCAAACGCACCATTTCCACCGAAACCGCTATTCCCCCCAAAGGCAGTGTTGCCGCCGAAGGCGCTGACGGTTCCAGTTCCCGGAACGCCATTCAGGCCGCCGGGACGAGGGGTGGTGAGGATCTGGCCGATAATGCGGGCGGCCTCGCTGCCGGCGCCGAAGGGAGAGTTGGCCCCGCCCGGCATGGCGCCAGGATTGCCGGGGATCGGCCCGCCCGGATAGGACGGCTGGAAAGTAGTGCCCGACCCGGGGGCTCCCCCTTGCGCCCCAAAAGCGGTGTTGGTGCCCGGACCGGCGGGCGTCCCAAACGGTGATGGCGGGCCGCTGCCGCCGAAGCCCGCTTGGCCGGCCTGCGGCGCGCCGGGCTGGCCCGCATTGAAATAGGTCGGCCCACCAGGCGTCCCGCCGTCGGGCGGCGCCGTACCATCAGTAGGCATAGCGCCGGGATGGGCGCGGAGGCGGTCGGCCATGCCGGTGATCTGCGGCTGATTGGGATCAAAGGGGGAACCCGGCGCGCCCGCCCCCGGCGTGCCGGCGGAGGCGGAACCAGCGGGCGTCCCTGAGTCCGGCTCGCCTTCCTTCTTCTTTTTGGGCCGGTCGTAGATGAGCGAATCGGTGAACACGCCGCCGGGGCCGACGTGGACGACGCGCCACTCCTCCTTCTTCGTAATCGGGTCGACGTATTTGCGGCGCAGGTAACGGACGTTGTTGAACTTCTCGAGATCGTCCATGCTGGCCGGGTAGCGTTTGTTCTTGCGGAAAAAAAGCTGCACGGCGCGGGAATACTGGCTGCCGCGGTAGATGAGGTCGTCTTCCTTCTCGCGCTGGGATTCGAAGGCGGCGCGCGGCAGCGACATCAGCATCATGATGGCCATGACCGCCCCGATGAAGAGGATCACCAGCAGCGCGTAGCCGGATCGGGAGCGGCGCTTGAGCCGGCGGCTCATGAACTCGACTCCTGCAGCGGCAGCGTCTGCTCGCTGTGAAACTGTATGTCCTCCACCACCAGCGAATTGATGCCGATTCGCACGACCTTGTAGCGCTTCTTGAGGACCTCGCCTTCGGTGGCGACCAGAATATCATCGCCGTCCATCAGAAAGGCGCGCTTGCGGCTGTCGCCGGGGCGGTTGGCGAAACCGAAGTATTTCATATTGACCGGCGGGGCAGTGGGCTTGGGCGGCTCGGCGGGCTTCTCGTTGCCCTTCGCCTCGGCGAGCTTGGCGGCGGCCACGGCGGCCTCTTTCTTGGCTTCGGCGACCTGCTGGGGCGTGAGCTTGGGCTTGGCGGCGCCGAACTGAAACAGGTTGCGCTCCACGCCCTCGTATTCGACCGCTTGCACCTTGGCCAGCAGGTCGACGCGCAGAGTGGGGTCGGCTTTGTCGGCGTCGGGGCCTTCGCCGGGCTTGAATTTCTTTATCGACGGCTTGAAGTCGTTGTTGACGCGGGCGGCGGCGCGGTTCTTCTGGGCGGCGCGCTCGCTGAGGATGTCGTCGGCGGCCGAGCGGACCTGGCGGTCCGCGGCGTTCGAGCGGGGCTGCGGCGTGGTGCGCGTGGGAGGGGCGGCGGCCGGGGCGGCCGGGCCCGATATGAATTGCTGATACACCAGCACGCCGGCGACCACCACGAGCACCACCAGGATGATGACCTTGCCGCGCTCCTGGCCTCCGACTTTCAAACGCCCTCCCTCACAAACGTGTCCAGCTTGATTTGCACGCTCAACATCCCCGTGTTCTGCTGCCGGACGCCGGACTGCTGCGGCGCCGCCCCCAGGCTCTCGATGATGATGAAGCGGGGCGAGCGGTCCAGCAGGTTCAGAAACTTCACCAGGTTCTCGTAGCTGCCCTCCAGGCCCTGCGTCACGGTCATCATGCTTAGTGTATCGCTTCCCTCAATGGGATCCGCGTTCAAAGCCCGGTCGCGGAGCTGCACGTTCGCGTTTTGCGCGGCGTCATCGAGCGTGGAGACGATTGTCGAATACGCCTCGCGCCGTGGCAGGGTGATGCCGGTCAAAAGCTTGTCTCCGAGGGTGCGGGCGGTTTCGATTCTCTTGACCGTGGCCTCCAGCTTTACCACCTGGGCCGAGCGGTCGCGAGCCTGGCGGCGCAGCAACTCGACCGCCACGCGGCGCTCGCGGTCCGACTGCCCCAGCGGGCCGATGGCGAACAGGTAGAAAACGGCGTCGAACAAGACCAGCGCGAGGAGCGCCAGCGTGATCGTCCGTCGCGGCCCCGGCTCGCCGAGCAGGCTTCCGGCGTTGATCTTAAAGTTTCTGATCATAGACCACGCTCACGCGGAAGCGGTAGAGGGGCTGGTTCTCGGACGGCGGCGTGTCGCCGTGCAGGACCGGATCGTGGAACAGCGCCGAGCCCTCTATGCCCTTAAAAAACTCGACAAAATCTTCGCGCTTTTCGGTGCCCACCTGCATGTCGAGGCTGACCTCGTTGCTGGAATTGATCTGCGGGCGAATGCTGATGAGGCGGACGCGCGGCGGCATCAGCTTCTCCAGGTCGGAAAAGGTGCGCGTCCAGGAAATGCCCTTGCGGTAAAGCAGCTCGTTGAGAAAGGCGGATTCTTCGATCACCAGCGCGTTGTCGGGACGGTGAAGGACGGCCTCCAGATCGGCCTGCTTGCGGGCCAGGTCGGCGAGCTGCCGCTGGTATTGGGCGGTTTGGCGGGCCAGCTCCGGCGAGCGGCGATAGCTGCGGATAAACAGGCCGATCATGAGCAGCGCCGCCACCAGCAGCAGGGCGCCCGCCGCCCCCGACGACACGTAGAACAAACGGTTGCGGCCGAAGGGGCGGGAGGCGAGGTTGAGAGAGACTTTCATCGGAAAAAGCATTCACCGCAGAGGACGCAGAGGGCGCAGTTAATTCGCATTCAGGAACCCCCAGATGCCGGCGCTGTGGGCTTCGACGACTCCTTGCGGGCCCTGCAAGGCCTCCGATTCGTACCCCAGCTCGCGGCGGAACACGTCGGCGGCCGCTCGAAACGCCGGGCCAAA
>DASQHK010000493.1:0-12382 GCA_035632135.1 Bryobacterales bacterium | reverse complement strand
GCACCTGCGCGTCTCCTCCGACGTCGTAGCCCTGTATTACACCAACTATCTTGGTTATCAGCAGTACAACGTCCCCTGGCGAGACCTGTCGTTGTTTGTCGAGAACAACCTCTATTTCCTGCTCACCGGCATCAGCAAGCTCTTTGTTTACGACACCGGCGGCGGTTTCTGGGCAGGCTGGTTCTGGCGCCTGTTCGCCTTTGCCAGCATCGCGGGAGTCGTCCGCCTGGCGCGCAAAAGCGGCGCCATGCTATCTCAGATCAGCCCCTATCATTGGTTCGCCGCCGGCTTCGTTCCCTTGCTGATCCTGTGGCATTTTCCGCCCGACGAACGGTTGACCCTGCCCGTTTACCCTCTGTTGCTGGCGGGGCTCGCCGTTGAGCTGGGGCATGTGATCGAGATGCTGCGCGAGGCGTTCGAGCGCTCGCCGCTCGCGGGCAAAGCGTTCGCCGGGCTGCTCGCAGCCGGGATCGCCGCATTTGTCTACCTCGCGGCGTACTTCAGCTTTGTCGGTCTGTTTCAGTTCTTGCCCGGCATCGTGGAGCAGCATCGCAGCCTGCTCGCCAGCGAGAGGCGGGCTTATCGTTGGATTTCGCAGAATACGCCGCCAGACGCCGCGTTCCTCTCCTACGACGATCCGATCCTCTACTTGTACAGCGGGCGCCGGGGGTGCAGCGTTCCGGTGCCGCCTCGCGTGTTTTACCACGAGGGGACCACCGGGGTTTTCCGGCTTTTCGAGAACCTGGAAGGCTTTGCGCGACAGCACCACTTGCAGGGGATGCTGGTAACGGTCGCGGATTTCTACCGCGGCGAGATCAGCTCCGAACAGCGCGAAGCGCTGCAAAGAGGGGTCGCAAAGAACCCGGCGTTTCGCCCGGTGTACGGATCCTCCATGTCGTGGGTCTACCTGATCGAGCCCCAGCTTACCCCGCCGCGGCAGCCGCCGCTTTAGCCTTGGCTTCGGCAGGCTCAGCCGCGACCGGCTGCGGGACCGGCACGGCGGACTCGACGGCCAGCGTGACCAACAGCGTCAGCAACACCAGGGCTGGCGCGGCCGACCAGGGGCTCTGGGCCAGGCTCATGAAAAAGAACAGCGGGACCGCCGCGGCCGTAGCGGCCAGGCGCGTGGCCGGCCGGGTGGAGCAAAAAATCACCAGCCAGACCGGCAGCAGCAGCACCGTGGCGTCGTAACCGTACACGTGCGGCGCGGCGAGCAACGAGCCGGTCCAGGCAGTCGAGAACCAGCGCCACAGCGGCGCCCGCCACAAGGCGATGACGGCGAGCAGCACGACCAGCGCAGCCAGGGCCGCGGAGAGCCACGGCGACTGGATGCCCAAGTTGGCGGGCAGCGCGTAGATGTCCACCATCTTCTCTGGGGACGGCGCGAGCCGCTCGAGATCTTTGCGTCGCAGCAGCCCGATGTAGGACTCGCCGCCACGCCACCCGCTTACCAGCAGGGAAAACGAACCCAGTGCGGCGCCGGCCAGCGAGAAGCCGGCCAGCATCTTCCAGCGCCTGCCAAGCAGCATAGCCAGCGGGAACAGCACCAGCAGGTGGAACTTCAGCAAGCCGAGACCCAGCAGCGCGCCGCTCCAGAAGTAGCGATCGTCCTCGGCCAGCGTGTAGGCGCCGATGGCGATGGCCAGCATCAGCACGCAATCCTGGCCGGAAGCGATGCCCAGGGCCGCGGGCAGATAGAGGGCTGCGAAAATGAGAGCATCGGGTCCGAAGCGGCCAAGCGCCCACCGCCAGCAAAACAGCAGGAGCGAGGTGTGCAGCGCCAGCCAGCACCAGAAGGCGGCACGGAAGGGAATCCGGGCGAGCGGGGCGAGCAAGACAGCGTAGAAGTGTGGCCGCACAAACGGCACCAGCGACGGCAGCTCCGGAACCAGGGAGCGTTCCCGGGCAAGCTGCACGTCGTAATTATACATGTCGGAAAAGTTTCGCTCGCCGGCCAGTGACGCGCCTGTGTACAGGTTCAGGAAGTCGTGCTTGCGGGCGCCTGGTGCGACCAGCGCTCCCAGCAGCACCCACGCAAGGGCGAGGCCGAGTACTGTTACCCAGGTCACAATGGGGATAGAACGGCGCACAGGCTCCGGGCTATACTAACACCTTGTTGTGCCACTTGCTTTCAGTGGCTCACCGGAGGCTACCCCTAGGCCAAAACCTTATGGCCTCACAGAATTTTTTCGTATGGCGAATCCGTCCAATACCCCGGTACTAGGCTCTTGATTTCTTGTAAGTTGTTTATTTGCAATCAATTAATAGCGATTCCACACGGCGGCCTAAGGTTGTTAGTACCAACGAGTTCTAAGAATTTCCCCATTGCATTCTAGGAAAAATCTGATATAGTACCAAACTGTCTGTGGTACTCATAGATGGCTTATGCCGCTCGGGTAGGTCATAAGACACGCAGTCGGAGGGCACATGATAACGATCGCCACTTGTGAATCGCAGCCCATCGTAGTGGAAGGTCTCCGCCGCAGTTTGGAAGGGACCAAGGATCTCCAGTTCGTGGGCTCGGCCGCCACGGCCAAGTCAGCCATCGAGCTGGTGGAACAACACAAGCCGTCGGTCTGCCTGATCGACAAGGCGTTTGGCACCAAGGCCGTGTTCCAGCTCATGGCGGACATGAAGGTGCACTCGCCCGAAACGCAGCCCATTCTGTGGGCGGCCGAGATCAGCGAGATCGAATCGTTCCGGGCGCTGCAAGTGGGCTCGCGCGGCATCCTCAAGAAGACCCTGCCGGTGGCAACGATTCTCGACTGTCTGCGGACGGTGGCGCGGGGCAACATCTGGATCGAGAACTCGATCTCCGATCAGTTTGTCGGCTTCATCAACCGGCGCAACACGCCGCACCTGACGGCGCGCGAGGAAGAGATCGTGAGTCTGGTGACCCGCGGCATGAAAAACAAGCAGATCGCAGACGCGCTCTGCATCACCACTGGGACGGTCAAGGTGCACCTCATGCACATCTTTGAGAAGACCGGTGTGAAAGACCGCTTCGAGCTGGCCATGTATGGGCGGCGCATGGATGCCGGATCGCTCGATCTGGACGAGAACAAAGCCTTGACGGCCAGTTTCGGCGAATAGATCCGGCCCTGGGCATCAGGGGAGGGGCTGATACAGGTAAGCGCCATCGAGGACCGGGCCCGGAATATGGCGGACCAGCCGGTAGCTTCTGCGGATCACCGCCAGATCGGCGTCGGGCAGGGAAGGCACTTCGGGGTTGGGCAAACCGCTTCGCGACTGGAAAACGTCTTCGTACAGGATCACCGCCGAAAACTTCTTGTTCGAGAGATCCCGCCGCAGTGGTCCGGGATCGATCCTGCCGGCTTTCGCCAGCAAGGTGTAGATCAACGGCTCGAGGTCGAGGCGATGCCGGGCCTGTATCACAGGGTCCAGTTCCACTGAGATGACGGGGCCGCGCTCGGGCGCCAGGTAAGGCTGGAGTTGAGAACATTCCCAGCGTTGGATGGGCTCCACCGCCAGGCGAGTGAGCAGGATTCTGCTGCTGATCACCAGGCTCAGGGCCACTTGCAGCAAGACCGGCGCGTGAAGCAAGGTGACCGCGCCCCGCGACCCACGAAAGTACTCCGGGAAGAAGTGCAGCCGGTGGAGGCTCCAGCCTGCGCACAAGCCAAGCGCCACCAGGGTCTCGATCTCATAGTTGAGGTCGGAGCCGATCTTGGACCCGGTGGCCAGCAGCACGCCTGCGGCTGCGGCCAGATAGACATACAGGGGGTCCGCTGCGCGGCGCAGGGCGGAGCCGGCGCCGACGGCAGCGAGCACGATCAGCCCGGCCGCGGCGGCCAGCAGGTACTGCAAGTGTTGGAATAGCTTGGCAAGGCTGAAGGGGTTGATGTTGGCCCAGACCGTGTTGTCGAGAAAGCCGCCCGCGGTCAGGTGGTTGAGCCACAGGACCAGAGTTGCAGAGATGGCGCCGGTGCAAAGGGCGAACCAAACGGCTCGCCGGCGATCGTGCAGGGCCAGCAGCACCAGAATCGTGCCGCCTGCCGCCAGCATCGTTTGCTTGGTGCAGATCGCCAGAACCACAAAGCATCCGGCCCACACCAGGTGAAGCGGCCGGCGCCGGGCTCTGTATCGCAAGTAGGCATACAGCGCGGCGATCGAGAAAAACAGGCCGAGCATATCCACTTGGCCTACGGTGGCCCAGAAGTTCAGGTCGGCGGCGCCGGCGACCAGAAGGGTTCCCGTCCAAGTCACGTAGCGGTCCGCCGTCAGCAGATCCAAAATCCGCCAGCACAGGACCGCAATGCCCAGGAAGGCCAGAATGGAGATCAGTCGGCCGGCCTGAAAGATGGGCAGCCCGAGGAGGTGCAGTCCTGCCTGCAGCAGGTAGAAGCAAGGCATGTACGCGCTGACCGTGTACGGATAGTGGTCCAGCTTGTGATAAATCCCATAACCCTCTGCAAGACTGTTCGAGTGGCTCGCGACGACCGACTCGGCCTGGGTGAATTCGTGCCGCGCCCACAGGCTCACCCCCGCATGGGCGGCAAGCAGGGCAGCCGTGGCCGCGCTCAGGATCAGCAGCGTCCATCTGACATGCTGCTCAATCCCGCGCTGGCTTCCGGTTGGTTTTTCGGTTTGGAGCGCGACCTGGGGCATAGGAGATAACCGGCCACTCCAGAATACGCAACACGACCGGTCCCACCCCATCAGCACCCTGCCGTAGTTTTCCTTCTCTTTTTCCCTAGTGACAGCTCGACGGACGGGTTCCAGGCGCCGATCCCTTATACTGGAAACGGCAATGCGGAAGATCCCGGCAGCGTGGTTGTATTTGGCTCTGATTCTGGCTTTGTTTCTAGCGTACCTGGGCTGGATCGGGCCGGGCGGCTCCTTCGGCTGGTATCACGACGACACAGTTTACTTCAGCACCGCTCAATCGCTCGCCCAGGGGCATGGCTACCGGATGCCGAGCGTCCCTGGCGCGCCATACGAGACCAAGTACCCGGGGCTGTATCCCTGGCTGCTCTCCTGGATCTGGCGGTGGTGGCCTTTGTTTCCCGCCAACGTCGCGCCTGCGGTATGGATGACGGCGTTGTTCGGCTGCGTGTTCCTCGCCGCCGCCTTCCAGTTGCTCCGCAGGCTCGCCGGATTCGGGGACTGGCGGGCGCTGCTGCTGGTAGCCCTGTGCGCCTTCCACGCACAAGTCTTGTTTTTGAGCGGGGCGGTGTTGAGCGATGTACCATTTACGGCGCTGGCGCTGGCCGCGGCGGTGGTGGCGGACGCGGCGCTCGATCACGAGTCTCACCGGAGCTGGCCCCTAGTGGTGGCGGCTGTTCTGGCCGGCCTCTCGGTTTTGACCCGCGGCTTTGGCCTGGCGGTAATAGCGGGGATCGCGGCCACGGCCATCTACCGCCGCGCGTTCCGGCGGGCAGCCGTATTCTGCCTGGTGGCAGCGCCGTTTGTGGTCGGCCCGCTCGTTTGGTCGGCCCTGCACGCTCCAACCGTCGCGGCAGCGGCCGGGACGGTCACCGGTGGGATGCCGGCCGCGCCGGGTGGTGAGCCGGGGTGGATCGGGACCTGGCTGTATTACACCAGCTACGGCGGCTTCTGGAAGCTGTGCGTTCCGAACGTGAAGGTCCTCTCTTCCGTGGTGATGCGCAACTTGAGATCACTTCTGGAGCAACCGGCCTCGTATTGTCTGTTTCCGCCTCTGGGCGACGGCCGGCCATTGGGCACGATGTTCTGCATCACGCTCAGCGTCTGGATCCTGTCCGGGGTGGTGCGGCAAGCGCGCGCCGATCGCTGGCGGCCGATTCACTTCATCTTTCCGTTCAACGCGGCGATGGCGGTCGGGTGGAACTATGGCCTGATGGATCGTTTCCTGCTGCTGTTTCTGCCCCTGTTCTACGCCGGGCTGTGGGTTGAGGCGGGGCACTTTTTCAACATGCTGCGGACCAATTTCCGGGGCACCCGTCCTGCTTCCGACCGCGTGCTGGCCGCCATTCTAATGGCGGCGCTGAGTGCGGTCGGCCTCTTGGCGGCCAACGATTACCTGCGTGGCTTCCGGCCGGAGCTGCGGGCGCTTGCTGCGAAACGCGCCGCCTTAGGGCAGGAGAAGGGCGAGCTATACGAGTGGATCCGGCAGAATACTGATCCCGGCGCCCGCTTTGTGGCGTATGAGGATGTGAGCCTCTATCTCCACACCGGTCGCCAAGCCATGCGGCCAATCGCATTTTCCACAGAAGCGTTCTACATGGAGGACGAAGGGGTGCTCAAGCGTGACCTGATGCACATCACCGATGTGGCGCGTCACATCCGGGCCCGCTACTGGGTCGTGTCCTCAGACGATTTTGACATGGAGACCGGCACGCCACTGGTCGACGAACGGATGGGGCAATTGAAGTCCGTGCTTCCGCTTGTATTTCGCAGCCACAACGGCAAGGTTCAGCTTTACGACCTGGGGTGCCTGCTTGATCCGGATCGCACCGAGTGCGGCGACGCTCGGCGCCTGCTGCTTCCCACCGAGTCGACTCTGTAATCTACCCGCCGGTTCCCGATGCGCCGCGCCCGCGGCAAACGCTTTCCTGCGCCGCCGCGGCAACATCGAAACAGCTACCCAGAGAAGAAGCGGCGGGAATCTCTCACAAGGGGTGGGACGGCGCGGAGCTTGGCTGCATGGGGCGTCGCCACGCCTCCAGCGCCATCAGGAAGACGAAAAGCAGGATGGTGAGAGGCACCGGCGCGGGGAGCGGTGAGTTGAGCAGCAAGAGAAAATAGCCGAAGGGCAGCAAGAGCAGGAAGGCCACCAGCCGCAGCCACCAATCGCCCGTGGCTGAGATCACCGTCAGCGCGGAAGGGAGCAGTAGACTGCAGTCGGATAGGTAGCAGTGGTAGCTGACCAGCAGGCCGCCGGCGAGCGTCGCCGCCAATGCATAGTCGAAACTCATGCGGCGGGCCACTAAGTACACGGCGGCCACCACCGCCGTGGCTGCGATCCACTCGAGTCCACCAACCGGCGGGAACTGAGAGAACAACCCGTGCAGGTTCGGCATGTGGCCGAGGTCGGGGTTGATGGTTTGATCCCGCAGCGCCTGGTAAAACTGCTGTGGCCAGGAAGGCCCGGCGGCGGCGAAGGAGATCGCCGCCAGAACCACACCGCCCGCCAGCAGCCCTCGCAAGAATCGCCATTGCTTCTGCGCTACCAGCAGAACGGGGACGAGGCTGAATAGGTGGAACTTGGCCGCACACAGGGAAAGCACCGCGCCCGCAGCAAAGGCTCTTCCGCGCCTCGACAGCGACACGGAAATGGCTACCAAGAGCAAAAGGAACGTCAGATCCTGCCCATTCATCAGCGCGGCGAAGGCCGGAAAAGACATCGACGAGAACAGCAGAGTCAGGGGCCAGGAAGGCGGCCGCCACAGGCATACGAAACCAGCGAAGGCAGCGGTGATCAGAAACTCCCAAAGGAAATACGCCGTGCGGTAGGGGAGGCGGGCGAGCGGCCAGAAGAATACGGCGTGAAAGGGCAGTCGGATGTAGCGCCATGCTTGCGAGAGCACCCGGGTCAGGCCGTGCTCGGTCGCACGCGTGCGCTCCGCGTTGTAGAGATAGCCGGTCCCCACCAGCCGCCCGCCCGCATAAAAGCTCACGAAGTCGTTGGAGCCGTCCCACAGGCGGTCCCGGATCTGCCAGCCCAGCAGTAACATGAGCGCAAGACTCGCGACCGCGAGGCCGCCGATCACCCAGGAGTCTTTCATAGCATCATCACAACGGCAAGGACGGCCGACCGCCAAGACCCGCCGGCAAGACCTTCTGCAGCGCTGGCGCCCCCTCGGGAGCAGGAGGGGGCGGCCAAATCGCTGGAATGCAGGACGGGTGAGAATAACACAACCTGCCTACTTATGACCAATTTCGCAGCTCAATCCAGAGGTACTCAACAATGCGGAACGAAAGTCCTGGTTATGACCCGGAGGGGATGGGAAGCCGGCCATCCGTTCATCGGCCGGGCGTATACGCGCGCTGAAGCGCCGGAATGGGGCCTTCTGTAACGGCCTTCTGATGAAACGGGCCGGAGAACTCAGGTGGACATATGACTAAGGTCGTATGGTTGTTACACCGCCCCTCCCAGTACGACATAGGCCGTTGGGCGTCCCCCTTAATACATCGGTAGTACCAAAATTTATACTCCTGCTGAATTGTTTTCTATACGTACTAGCTAATATTCTGCTGTGGCGCGGGTCAGAATTTGAGTTTGTTCTGGGTGCGCGACTCGCGGCGAGTTTGCGGAGCGTCGCGGGCTGGGCGATTTCATGAGCGAGAGCGCCGTTCAGAAAAATTCGAAGTGGGTTCCGTCGCTGACCGAGATCGTCTTCGTCTCCGTGATGCTGTGGTTGTTCCTGGCCGGGGCGGGGCCGGTGACGTTGCTGGGCGACGGCGACACGGGCTGGCACATTCGCACCGGCGAGTACATTCTGGCGCATCACAGCCTTCCCAATCAGGATCTGTTCTCATTTTCCAAAGCCGGACAGACCTGGTACGCGTGGGAGTGGCTGAGCGACGTGGTCTTCGCGCTGGTGCACAAGGCGGGCGGCCTGATCGGCGTGGTCCTGCTGGCCGGCGTGTTGATCGCGTCCACCTCGGCGCTGTTGTTCCGTTACATGCTCTGGCAAGGCTCGAACATGCTGGTGGCGCTGCTGCTGATGCTGGTGGCGAGTTCCGCGTCTACGATCCACTGGCTGGCGCGGCCCCACCTGTTCAGCTATCTGCTCCTGCCGGTGACGGTTTGGCTGCTCGAGGCGGACCGCCGGCGGGAGACGCGCTGGGTATATGCCTTGGCCGGGCTGTGCGTGCTGTGGACCAACCTGCACGGCGGTTTTCTGGCCCTGATCGCCACAGTGGGGATCTATCTGGCTGGCAGCGTGATGGAAACTTTGTGGACGCCGGCGGCCGAGCGCCAGTGGCGCCGCCCCCGCCGCTATGCGCAGCTGTTCGGCTTGTCCGCCGCAGCTACGCTGGTGAATCCATACACGTATCACTTGCACGTTCACATTCTGAATTACCTCCGCTCGGATTTCATTCTCAACCACGTGATGGAATTCCACTCGCCCAATTTCCGCGGCGAGGGCATCGGCTATTTCGAGATCCTGCTGTTCGCCAGCATGGCGGCAATTCCGCTGCTGCTGAAACGCAAGGATGTGACGTTGCCGCTGCTGATGATGTTCTGGGCGCACGCGGCATTGCAGTCCGCGCGGCACGTGCTGCTGTTCGTGGCGGTGGCCGGGCCGGTGGTGGCGCGCGAGCTGTCGCTGCTGTGGGAGCAAGCGGCCGCGTCGATGAAGAACGGCTGGCTGGCCACGCTGCGCGAGGTGGCGGTCGACTACGGCGCCGGCTGCTACGGCGCCGGGCGGGTGGTCGGGTGGCTCAGCCCCGCCTGTGTCGCGCTGATGACCGTCGTGCTGTTCCACACCCAGAACCAGGAACGAATGCGAGCCGAGTTTTCAAACCTGCGCTTTCCGGTCGATGCCTGCAAGGCCGAGGGCGACGTTTTGGCCAGCCACCGGGTGTTCACTTCCGACCAGTGGGCCGACTACCTGATCTACCGCTATTACCCCAAGCTCAAAGTTTTCTTTGATGGCCGGAGCGATTTCTACGGGTCCGAGCTGGGAGACGAGTACATGCAGGTGATGAACGCAGACTACCGCTGGTCAAAGATTTTTGATCGCTATCGGTTCGATGTGGCTCTGCTGCCGACCGACTGGCCGCTAGCCACGACCATGAAATCAGATCCCAACTGGAAAGTGAAGTACGACGACGGCAAGGCTCTGTTGCTGGAACGAGTGACGGAACCCCATGCTGCGGGCGCGGAGACGGCCGCCACCAGGCCACAGGCGGGCCCCGGCGCCAGGAAGAGTTGAAGACGATGTTGAACAACATGCCGACCACTCTCCAAAATCGCTCGTTCGATACGCCACGCGCGGGCCAGAGCTGGACCGGGTTTTGCCAGGTGATGTCGGGCCGGCAACTGGCTGAATACGCCTTTCACTGCGGTTTCTTGTCTTCCTTGCTCGCCAGCGCGACGGGCGGCCGGGTGGGGCCCTGGGTGCTGGGTTATCGTCTGCGGGCGGAATCGCCAGAAGAGTGTCGGGCAAAAGTTTGCCCCAGTATCGAGGCCGGACCGCGCTCCGTGCGGCCGGCTTCCAACAGCGGGGCAGGCCGGCGTAACCGCACCCATGCGTTGCCCGCGTCGTTACACCCGCAACGTTCAGCCAGCCTCATGCGCGGGGCCCTGTGGGCAGGAAGCCCCTGGAAACCGGCCGGGCTGAAAAGTAAGCCTAAGCTGCCCAATTCCGAACGAGGAGAAGCACAATGATCAAACTGTATTTTGCTCTCAAGCGGCTGGCTCATGAGACCCGAGGCCAGGACTTGGTGGAGTACGCGCTGCTGGCCGGTTTCATCGCTGTCGCTGCTGGAGCCCTGCTGCCTGGTATTTCCACCAGCATCAGCACGATCTTCAGCAAGATGGCTTCGGTGGTGTCCGCCGCCGCGGCGACGTAATCGGCGCCGGGGGCCGGCGGGGAAAGCATCCTCGCCGCGGGGCTGGGCCGCCCCGGCGGCCCGCCTCACGCCCTGCGGCAGGGGCGGCCCGCCGACAACGACAAAGGGGACCTGCATCGAATGCATTGGCTCTTATACATCTCGATCTTGATCGGCGTTCTGGCTACCGCCGAAGACGTGTACCGGCGGACCATCTCCAACAAGACCACCATCGCCGCTTTCGTGCTGGGCCTGGGGGCGCAGACCGTGCTGCACGGCCTGCACGGAGCCGGTGATTCGCTGCTCGGGACGGCGGTCGGATTTCTGGTCTTTCTCATATTTTTCCTGCTGGGAGGCATGGGGGGCGGCGACATCAAGCTGATGGCCAGCTTCGGCGCGGTGCTCGGCGCCTCGCAGACCTTCATGGCCGCCATATTGACCGCGATTGTAGGAGCGCTGTTTGCCCTGGTTTACCTGTTGGTGAACAAGATACGCAGCAAACGATCAAAGCACGCGACAGAAAGGGAAGGCAGCCAGGAGCATGCCGCCGAGACGATTCCGTACGCCCCGGCCATCACCCTGGGAGTGCTGCTTTCCTTCGCCGCGAGATAAGTGAGAACAAACTATGGACAAGCGATTCATGACCGTGTTGGGAATGTCGGTGGTGCTGGCCCTGCTGGTTTCCGGGATTTTCTACCAGATCACCGTACGAGCCAACTCCCCCCGCAAAGAGAAATACGAAACCAAAGATCTGGTGGTGGCGACGGCGGAGCTGCCGATCGGCGCCACGGTGAAGCCTTCGGATCTGCACCTGGTCAAATGGCCGGCGGACAGCTATCCGAAGGGCGGATTCGCCAAGATCGAGGACGTAGTGGATCGCGCGGTGGTGAGCAACGTATTGGCGGACGAGCCGGTGGTGGCCGGCCGTCTTAGCGAGAAAAACGGCGGCGTCGGCCTGAGTTCCGTGATTCCGCCTGGGATGCGGGCCGTTTCGGTGGCTGTCAACAACGTGATCGGCGTGGCCGGTTTCGTCCTGCCGGGCAGCCGGGTGGACGTGCTGGTGACGGGCAGTCCGGCCGGAGGTGGAGAGAACAGCCGGATGACGACCACGGTGCTGCAGAACATCCTGGTCATCTCGGCCGGCACCAAGATCCAGCCGGATGCTCGGGGCCAGCCCGAGAACGTGCCGGTGGTGACCATGCTGGTGACGCCGGAGCAGGCCGAGATCATGACGCTGGCGGCCAATGAAGGGCGCATCCAACTGGTGCTGCGCAACCCCACCGACGAGAAGACGGACAAGCCGAGCGGCATACGCGTCAACACCCTGTATGCGGGCGGCCCGGTGGAGAAGCCCAAGGCCCAGGCGAGGCCGCGCGCGGTGCGCGTGGTGGCTGTGGCGCCTCCTCTGCCTCCGCCGGCGCCGGTGCGCCAGACCGTGGAGATGATCCGCGGCGAGCGGCGCGCGGTGGAGACCGTCGGAATCGAGAAGGCGGAGAAGAACTAAGCTGTCGAATCATCAGACCGGTCCACCCCTCGAGCCGCGTCCAAACCGCGGCTCGGGCCGGGCAGGCCGGCGAGAGGATCAGGTACAACTATGCGAAATCATCCCCCCATTCCGGCGTCCGTCGCCGGGACGCTCGTTGTCCTTTTGCTGGCGGCACTGGCGGTAGCCGGACCTGCTCGGGGCGCCGCAGAGTCGCCGCAGGCTCCGAGCCGCAATGAAGAGATTTCGATGACCGTCGGCAAGTCCGTCATCCTGGATCATCCCGACGAGATCGCGCGCATCTCGATCTCCAATCCGGAGATCGCCGACGCGGTGGCGGTATCCACCAAGGAAGTGCTGCTCAACGCCAAGGGGCCGGGGATCACCACGCTGGTG
>DASQHK010000492.1:0-6275 GCA_035632135.1 Bryobacterales bacterium | reverse complement strand
AAGGCGGCCGGGTCCCGGCTGCGCTCATAGAGCGCGTACAAAACACCGGCCCGCAGCTTGCTTGCAAAGAAGCGGCCGAGCCCGCTCTGGATCGCCACATCGGCGGCCAAGCGCCGGAACTCGGGGCTGCTGCGATCGGCGCCCTGCAATTCCGCCTGCGCCAAATGCTTCGCCGCCGCGTTCGCGAAATCCTCCAGCCACTGCGCGACGTCGAGCGGCGAGTACTTGTCGCTGCGCTCTCCTTTGAGCAGCTCCTCGGCGAAATCGTCCACGCGCGAGAACATCTCCGGGTCGAGCGGGCTGACCGTGCCGAACCGCTTGGGGCTCGGTGTGTCGTTGTATGGGTGCTTGCGGCCGGCGTCGACGACCGGCATGTTGGTGTAGATCTCCGGCCAGTAGGCGTTGTTCGACGCCGAGGGCGCCCGCGCCGTGGTCACCAGTGGCAGGATGCGGCTGGCATTAGCCAGCGCCGCCTCCGCGGCCGGCGCGGCGGCCTGGAACTGGGTCCGCAACAGCCGGCGCCAGGCGTCGGGCTCCGCGCTGGGGTTGTAAAGGTGGCGTCCCCAGACGCGGTAGGTGTAAAGATACTTTTCCCAATCGTAGCGGGGGTTGAGCGAAGGGTCCGCATACGCGCAGCGGCCGCCGGGCAGCCCGGAGCCCTTGCGTCCCTTGAAGAAAAGCGGCTCGCAAAGTTCGACGCCGAGACTGCCGCAGAAACTGGAAGCGCGCCCGTAGCCGGCGGCCATGGCCGCGTCGCCCCACAGCAGCGCGCGCTGCGTGCCCGGCCACATGCGGTAAAGAACGCCGTAGCGCCGGCCCTCTCGCAGCAGGTCGCCGTAACCATAGCGCAAGAATCTTCTCGATCCGGAGCTGAGCGCAAAGAAGCCCTCCGCCGGGCGAGGCATTTCCAGCTCGCGGATGGCCGCTTGGTGATAGGCCAGACCCATGTGCTCGGCCCAGTATTTCGGTGAGAGATTCACCGGCATGCCGGTGGCGAGCGCCACGTCGATCATCTTCTGGTCCATGCCCTTGGCGTGCATGTCAATTTCGACCTTGCGGCCGCACCGCACGATGCCGTCGAACACCGTTTTCCAGAAGTCGTAGCTGCCCTCCGGGACGCCGCTTTCGCCGTGGACGCGGAAGGTTATGCCCCGGATCGCCGGGCAGGCTTGCAACAGCATCCGCAGTGCATCGCGGCAGTAGGCAGCATGGTTCTCGGGCGTCACGCCCTCGATCGTGTAGTTGGCGTGGGGGCTGTCGGTCCATCGGTAGGCGTGGGTCCACAGGCCGAGCTGGAAATGCAAGCCGCGGGCCGCCGCCTGGGCGCTGATGAAGCGCAGCATCTCGAGGTTCCGCTCGCACTCCGCATCGGGCAGACCCGCCGCGCGCACGTGGTAGCCCGGCACGGCCAGCAAAAACGGGTAAGCAAAATAGAGGTAGCAATCGCGGATGTTGCGAGGGAAGTCGTAGCCCATGCCGAAGCTGAGGGAGAAGCGGTTGAACCGCTCGGCGGCCAGCATCGAGAGATAAGGCGGCCACATCGAGCGGTCGTTGTACCACGGCTTGTCTTCCACGTCGCTGGCGAAGCAGCGGGCCACGCTGCGGATCACATTCGCCGGGCGCTCGACGATGGCCTGCTGGATATCGAGCGCGGCCAGCGGATCGCCGGCGTGGCGGACGCGGTCGGCCAATTCGAGCAAGGCATAAACGGCGCCCCGCGAATCGCTGCCGCAGGCCAGCAGCACCGGTCTCCCTGCCGCTTTGCCGGCCGCGAGTCCCAAGGATTCCGGCGCCGCCGGGAGCGTGATGTTGGCGCCCTTCAGAATTTCTCGCGCCGCCGGCGTGGCGGCGCCGCCGGCGAGGATGCAAAAATCCCCGGCCGCCGCCTGATGGATGCGCTGGCGAAGCCGCGCCGTAATTCCCCGCGCCGCAAGCGATTGCTGGAGTTCCCCGGCCGCCCATTTTACCGGCTCCGCCGAGGCCACGGCATCACCGGGATCGAGAACGATCGACACGCCTCGCCCCGCCGCCTCAGCCGCGCCGTGCGCCATGCTGAAACCGGCCGCCATGGCCGCTCGCCGGAGGAGATCCCGCCGGTTTATCGCAGATGATTTGCGCGCGCGCATATCTTTGCTCCCTCGCGTTAGAGAACAAAATCTTCCCATATTTCGCACCCGCCGGGAGGCGTCCGTAATCCCGAGATTCGCGCTCGTACCGAGCCGCGACCAAAGGGAGCGGAAGCTGGCTTCGTTGCTCCCACGACCCGGCGAGCCTATACTGCGCAGTGATGCCAGAGATTGTCATCTTGGGCGGGGGCTTCGGAGGCGTTTACACCGCGATGCACCTGGAGAAAATGCTGCGGCCCGGGGAGGCCTCCATCTCCCTTGTCAATCGCGAGAACTACTGGGTCTACCAGCCGCTGTTGCCCGAGGTGATTTCGGGATCCATCGGGCTGACCGACACGGTTTCCCCGATTCGCCGGCTCTGCCCGCGCACGAAACTCATCATGCGCGAGGTCGAGGCCATCGACTTGCAGAATCGCGTCGTCACGCTCAGCCCGGGCTTCCGCCCCCGCGCGACCCGGATTCCTTACGACTACCTGGTCATTGCCCTGGGAAACGTCACCAGTTTCTACGGAATGCCCGGCATGCTGGAGAACGCCCTGCCGTTCAAGACCCTTTCCGACGCCCTGGCGCTGCGGAACCACGTGATTCATGCGCTCGAAGAAGCGGATTTCGAGACCGATCCGGAGCTGCGAAAAAAGCTGCTGACGTTCGTCGTGGCGGGAGGAGGATTTTCGGGAGTCGAGGTGGCCGCCGAACTCAATGATTTTGTGCGCGGCGTGGCGCGTCATTATCCGCGCATTCCCAGAGAGGAAATTCGCTCGGTGCTGGTCCATTCCGGCCCCCGGATTCTGCCCGAAATGGTGGAGGGGCTGGCTCGGTTCGCCGAAAAACTGCTGGCCCGCCGGGGCGTGGAGATCCGGCTCAATGACCGCCTGAAAGCGGCCACTTCGGAGAAGGCCATCCTAAAATCCGGCGCGGAGATTCCGGCCAAGACGATCGTGTCCACGGTCCCGTCGGCGCCGTGCCCGGTGCTCGAGAAGCTCGACTGCCCCAAGGACAAGGGCCGGCTGCTGGTCAACGTTCACCTCGAATTACAAGGCCACGAAGGCGCCGTTTGGGTCTTGGGAGATTGCGCTTCGATCAAGACGGCCTCCGGGAGCGCGACGCCGCCCACCGCCCAGCACGCCACCCGGGAAGCCAAGACGGCAGCCACTAATATCTGCGCCGCCATTCGCGGAGGCAGCCGCGCGGTGTTTGCGTTCGAGGGCCTTGGCAAAATGGGCTCTCTGGGACACCACTCGGCGGTGGCGGAAATCCTGGGCACTCATGTCTCCGGTTTTCTGGCGTGGTTTCTGTGGCGGACCCTCTACCTGCTGAAGATGCCCGGCTTCAATCGCAAAGTTCTCATCGCCACCGATTGGCTCATGGCGCTGCTGTTCCCGCCGGACCTGGTGCAACTCAAGGTCACCGGCGCGCCCGGCATCGCCGAGCAGCACTTCGAGCCGGGCGAGGTCGTGTTCCACCAGGGGGATTTGGGGGACAGCGTTTATGTCATCCAGCAGGGAGAATGTGAAGTCCTGCGCGAGAAGGACGGCAAGCAAGAGCAGCTCGCCATCTTGCGAGCCGGCGAATATTTCGGCGAAATGGCGCTGCTGTCGGATGTGAGCCGGAACGCTACCGTCCGGGCTCGCGCCGCCCTTAACGTCCTGCTGATACCGAGAGCCGACTTCGACAAGCTCCGCTCCAATGTGCCCGCCTTCGGCGCGGTATTCGCCGAGCTGGCCCGCCGTCGCGCCGAGGCCGGCCGGAAGGATTCGAACGGCGAGAAGCCGGCATGACGCCCTCCGCGGGAACGCTTGCTGCGCGTTGCGGGCGGCGCCGCCCTTAAACCGGCGACGTCCACTTCACGCTGTGATCCCCCACCACCGCCAGCGTTTCCGGCGGCGACTCCAGCCGGAAGAAGGACCACGGCCCCGGCTGGTACGGATACCGGTGCACCACCGTCTCATCCACGCGCAGACCCAGCCCCGGTCTTTTCGGCACCAGCAGCTCCCCGCGCGTAATCGGCAGCGGCTCGGCGAGGATCTCCTCCGCCAGCGGAAACGGGTACATTCCCGCCCGCCCCGGCCTCCGGTGGCAGGGAAACTCCAGCCACGCCACCACCGACTCGGGCCGCGTGATGCCAAGCTGCGCCGCCGCCAGCACCTCGAGCTGCGTGCCCCAACTGTGGAACACAAACTGCAGCCCGTGCTTCGCCACTGCGTCGAAGATCTTCTCGCCCATCGCGAAGCCGCCCTGGCAGCATACGTCCGACTGGATGTAATCGGCCGCGTGCGTCGTGATCAGATCCAGAAATCCTTCGAGCGTGTGCTCGTGCTCGCCGGTGGCGAGCGGAAAGGGCGCGTCATGCTTCAGCCGCCGGTAGGCGTCGTGATCCTCGGGCGGCAGCGGCTCCTCCAGCCACGCGGGGTGGTACGGCGCCATGTCACGGCACAGTTGCCGCACTGTGTCGTAGGAGTAGCTGCGGTCCCCCATGCGCCACCACGTGTGCGCGTCGACCATCAGCTTCACCTCCGGCCCCACCGCCTGCCGCATCCGCCGCACCGCCTCCAGATCGCCCTCCGGCCCGATCCCCGGCCGCATCTTGTAAGCCGAAAATCCCAGCGCCGCGATCCCCGCCGCTTCTTCGGCGTATTGTTCCGGCGGCATGTACATTCCGCCGCTGCCGTAAAGGCGAATCCGGTCGCGCACGCGCCCGCCGAGCAGCTCCGACACCGGCCGCCCTTCGGCCTTCCCCGCCAGATCGAGCAGCGCAATCTCCGCCTCCCCGGCCGCCTCCCGCAGCTCGCGCCATCGCGCCGGGTCCTGCCCCGCCAGCCGCGCCCGCGCGCTGTTCGTAATTTCCTGCTGCGCCCGTTCCGACGCCGGCCCCGGCCCATAGCCCACCAGCCCCGCGTCGGTGGAAATCTTCACCAGCATCGCGTCACGCTTCAGGATCGTCCGCTCGCCGCCCCAGAATTGCAGCTTCAGCGGCTCCGGAAACACGTAGGACATCAGGAATGCTTCGACATTTGTGATTTTCATGGTTGAAGTGCGATCCTACCACCGTCGCGGCCCGCCTCACAACCGGCCGTCTCCGCGCCGCGCGCCACAGCCCTTCCACCCCGGCCTGGGCTAAACTCTGAAAATGGCGCCGCCGCTCAAAATCCGGCCGCTGACTGCGAACGACGCCCTGGCTTTCTGGCAACTGCGCCTGGAAGCTTTGGAGCACGAGCCGCATGCCTTCGGAGAATCCGCCGCCGAGCATCGCGTCAAGCCCGTCGCCATGATCGCCGAGCGCCTCCGTTCCGGCGCCCAAGACGGCAGCTTCGTCCTCGGCGCTTTCCTCGGCCGGCAGCTTGTCGGAACGATCGGCTTCGTCCGGAATGCGCGCGCCAAGGAGAGGCACAAAGGGCTTGTCTGGGGCGTCTACGTCCAGCGAGCCTGGCGTCGCCAGGGCATCGGCCGGGCGCTGCTCGAAGAGCTGCTGAAGCGAGCGCAGGCGCAACGCAGCGTGGAGCAGGTCACGCTCGCGGTGGCCGCGGGACAAACGGCGGCCTCCCGCCTCTATGCCGCCCTCGGTTTCCGGCCTTACGGACGCGAGCCGCGCGCGCTAAAGATTGGCAATGCCTACGTCGACGAAGATCTCCTGGTTCTGCCTCTCGCCGGCAAGCGGCGCGGCCCTCACAGCAGATGGTAGTAGCCGCCCCGCCGCAGCAGCTCCACGCGCCCGCCGAACAGCTTCGAGAGATTCGCGGCGGTGAGAATTTTTTCCTTCGGCCCGTCGCGAAACACGCGCCCGTTTTTCAGCAGAATCACGCGGCCGATCTCCGGAATGATTTCCGGCAGGTGGTGCGTCACCAGCAGAATCGTCACGCCCGACCGCGCCAGCTTCCGCACCACCGCCCGCAGCTCCTCGAACGCCCGCAGGTCGAGGCTGTTGCCCGGCTCGTCGAGCACCAGCGCCTTGGGATCGTGCACCAGCGCGCGCCCGATCAGCACGCGCCGCGCTTCGCCCGACGACATTTCCTCCACCGGCCGCTCCGCCAGGTGCGGGATCTCCAGCCGCTCCAGCACTTCGTCCGCCTTGCGCAGCATCCCGCGCGTGGCGTGATGGTAAGGCTGCACGCCCACGCTGCTGAAAAATCCCGACAGCACCACCTCGCGCCC
>DASQHK010000491.1:0-34690 GCA_035632135.1 Bryobacterales bacterium | reverse complement strand
CCAGCCGACCGGGGTGACGCAGGTCAGCACCCAGGCCAGCTCGACGTGCGCGGGCACCGCGGACTGCACGAAGATCGCGCAGTGCTGGGGGTCGATGCCGCAAGCGATGTAGATGGCGGCGACTTCCTCGATCTTCTTTTGCAGCTCGGCCGGGTTCTGATAAGCGGTGATGGCGTGCAGATCGACGATGCCGAAGATGGTTTCGTAGTCACGCTGGATTTGGACCCAGTTCTTCAGCGCGCCCAGGTAATTGCCAATATGCAGGTTGCCGGACGGCTGCATCGCCGAAAATACGCGTGGTTTCATAAAGGAGGCACGGGCCGAATGTTTCATTCTATAGTGGCACATGGGGACGAAACAACCGTCGTGAGCTTCGAGATCGAGATCGAAAAGCTGGTTTACGGCGGCCAGGGACTGGGGCGCTCGAACGGGCGGGTCGTGCTGGCGCCGTTCGTGCTGCCGGGGGAACGCGCGATCGTCGAGGCGGAGAAAGAGTCCGCCGGCCTGATTGCGGCCCGCACGCTCGCGGTCGAGGCCGGCTCGGAGTGGCGAGTGCCGCCGGCCTGCCCCCACTTCGCGATCTGCGGCGGCTGCCACTACCAGCACATGAGTTACGAGCGGCAACTCGAAGCAAAGCGGGGCATTCTGCTGGAAACGCTGGCGCGCCTGGGCAAAATCGAGTGGAGCGAGCCGGTCGAGATTCTCTCGGCCGAACCGTGGGGCTATCGCAACCGCGTGCAGCTTCGGCTGAGCAAGCGGCGCGGCCGCCTCGAGCTTGGCTACTTCGAGTTTGGCTCCCATCGCCTGCGACCGATCGACGCCTGCCCGATCAGCTCCCCTACGATCAACCGGACCATCGCCGCGCTGGCCCGGATGGGACTGGACCGCCGGTTCCCCGATTTCATCCAAGAAATCGAATTGTTCACCAACGAGCGCGATGTGCAGCTCAACGTGCTCGAAACGACGCGGCCGCTGGCCCGCCGATTCTTTGACTGGTGCGCGGGCGAGATCGAAGGGGTCTGCCGGGGTGATTCTCTCGATTACGCCGCCGGCGCCGACGTGTACCGCGTGAGCAGCCGCTCGTTCTTTCAAGTGAACCGATTCCTGGCGGCGCGTTTGGCGGAGGCGGCCGTGGGCAGCGCGGGCGGCGGAACAGCCATTGATCTTTTCGCCGGAGTCGGCTTGTTCAGCCTGTCTCTAGGCCGCCGCTTCTCGCGCACCGTGGCGGCCGACTCCAATCGCAGCGCCTGCCGCGACCTGGAGTGCAACGCGCAACGCGCCGGTGTCGCGGTGGAGGCTCATCAGGCTTCCGCCGAGAGCTTCCTGACCGGTTTCGACGAGGCGGCCGACTTTGTGCTGGCCGACCCGCCCCGCGCCGGCCTGGGCCGAGCGGTCACTGCCTCGCTGGCGCGTCTGAAGCCGCGCCGGCTGACCATTGTCTCCTGCGACCCTGCGACGCTGGCGCGCGATCTCCGGGCGCTTTTGGAAGCCACCTTTCAGATCATTTCCGTAAAACTCGTTGATTTATTCCCGCAAACCTACCATATTGAGAGTGTGGTGGAATTGGCTGCGCCGTAGCTTCGGATGAAATATCCGCTGGTGGCGCCGCTCGCGGCTTATGCGGCCGGCGTCGTGGCAGCGCAATGCGCCACGTTCTCCTTCCGCGAGCTGTCCCTGGGCGTTCTGCTTTTGCTGGCCCTCTCTCTGCTCGGGTTGTGGCGTGGAGCGCCGCACGCGGGCACGGCCGCCTGCCTCGCCGGCTTTGCTCTCGCCGGCGCCCTGGCGGCATCGCAGCCTGCGCCGCTGGAACCGGATCGCATCGACTTTGTGGTGGCGCGCGAGCGGCTCGACCTGCGGGATCCCGTTCGCTTAAGCGGCTGGGTGCGCGTTCCACCCACGGTCCGCGCCGATCGCGATCAGTTCGCGCTGGCCGTGGAAGCGATCGGCCAGAGCACTCCGGCCGGCGGCGGCGTGCGCGTGACGGTGGTCCGCCGTCCAGGCGAGCCTCCGGCCGATCTGCACTACGGCGACCATGTAGAGTTTCTGGCCCGTCTGCGCCTTCCTCACAACTTCCAGGACCCGGGCGGCTTCGACCGCGTGACCTTCCTGCGCCGCCAGGGCATCGAGATGACGGCCACGGTGCGCGCCGGCGTTCCCTTCCGGCGCCTCGCGGGCCGGCGCGGCAGCCGGGTTCTGGCGCTCATCTGGACAACGCGCGAGTGGGCCGAGGGGCGAATCGACCGGCTGCTGGGCGCGGGGTCCACTGCGGCCGGCGTCGTGAAAGCCATGCTGCTGGGCGACGCAGCCTATATCGATCGCAGCCTCGGCGTCTCGTTCCAGCGCACCGGCGCCTACCACGCGCTGGTGGTCGCCGGCCTCCACGTTGGCGCGCTGGCGTGGTTCTTTCTTTTTCTGTTCCGGCTGCTGCGGGTCCCGCGGGGGCTGGCGTCGCTGGCGGTGATGGTCGTGCTAATAGGCTTCGTCTTGCTGTGCGGCTCGCGCTTGCCCACGGTTCGCGCGGCAGCGATGGTGGCGGCCTATCTGCTGGCCCGCGTCTTCTACCGCCAGCGCCGGGCGCTCAATATCATGGCGGGCGTCGCGCTGGCGATGCTTGCCGCCGACCCGGCCGGTTTGTTTGACGTCAGCTTCCAGTTGTCGTTTCTCTCGGTAGGCACGATCGCCGCCCTGGCCGTTCCGATTTTGGAGCGAACGCTGGAGCCCTATCGGCTGGCCCTGGCCGATCTGCCAGATCGCAGCCGTGACATGCATCTGGAGCCGAAAGTCGCGCACATCCGCGTCGCGTGGCGCACCGCAGCCGGCCGTTTGCCGTTTGTGCCGCGGATTTCCATGGCGGTGCTTTGCTGGGCGGTTCGGCCCCTGGTGGCCATCGCCGAACTGGTGGTGGTTTCGGCGTCGGTGCAGATTGGCCTCGCCCTGCCCATGGCGATCCAGTTCCACCGTCTGGCGTGGAGCGGCCTTTCCGCAAATGTATTCGTAGTACCCTTGATCGGCCTGATTGTCCCGCTGGGCTTTGCAACCGTACTTACCGGCTGGCCTCTGCTGGGGCACGCGCTGGCGCTGCTGGTGGCGGCGATGGTCTGGATCGTCGAGTGGCACGCCCGCTGGCGGTGGCTCGAGGCGCGCGTGCCCATCCCGCCAGCTTGGTTCGCCGTGGCGTTTGCGGCAGCGCTCGCCGCCGTGGCCTGGCTGCTCGACCGGCAGCGGCCGCCGCGGGTTATCGTAGAAGGCCGCAATCGTCCCCGGCCGCGCGCCGGGTTTTGGCCGAGGCTGGCCGTGGGCGCCGCGTTCCTGGCTTTGCTGGCCGCCGTCGCCGGGCTGGCGGTGTCGCCCTTTGCCCCGCATCTGGACCGGGGAAAACTCGAGGTGACCGCGCTTGACGTGGGCCAGGGCGATGCGCTGTTCCTCGCCCTGCCGCAGGGTCAAACCATGCTGGTGGACACCGGCGGCCTCGCCACCTTTGGCGGAACGAATACGCAGATGCCGGACATCGGCGAGGAGGTGGTCTCTCCCTATCTGTGGTCGCGGGAGATTCGGACGCTCGACGTGGTCGTCGTCTCGCATGCCCACTACGACCACATTGGAGGCCTGCCGGCGCTGCTTGAAAACTTTCGCGTGCGCGAATTGTGGATCGGCTCGAACCCGCCTTCGCCCGACTACGATCGCGCCCTCGATACGGCCAGGCGGCGGGGCGTGCGCCTGGTGCGCCTCTGCCGCGGCGAGGAGCGGCGATTGGGCGGAGTCCGGTTCACGGTGCTCGCGCCGCCCCCTGACTATGTGCCGCGCGCCAAGCCCGCTAACGACGATTCGATCGTGCTGCGAGCCAGTTTCGGCGACCGCAGTTTCCTGCTGACGGGCGACATCGAGCAGAGGTCCGAGCGCCGCCTTGCCGACGACGGCTTGCTGGGGCATGCCGACGTTCTCAAGGTGGCTCACCACGGCAGTAAGACCTCGTCGAGCGAAACCTTCCTCGATGGAGTGCGTCCCTGGTTCGCGGTGGTCTCGGCCGGCTTCGACAACCCTTACGGCCATCCCAATGGCGACGTGCTCTCACGCCTGGCCGACCATCGCGCGACCGTTTTTCGCACCGACCGCGACGGCGCTGTAAGCATCGAAACCGACGGTCACCGGCTGTCGGTTGGGGCATACGAATGGAACCGCAGATGAACACAGATAAACACGGATCAGAAATGACCGAAAAAATCATTGGGCGTTGTTATGTGGTGGCCAACACCTTGGGTTGCGGTTTCCCCGAAAAGGTCTACGAAAACTCGCTGGCCTACGAATTGCGGCAGGCCGGGCTTGCCGTGGAACAGCAGAAGGCACTCCGCGTGCGATACCGGGACGTGATCGTGGGCGAATATGTCGCCGACCTGCTCGTTGAAGATAGCGTGCTCGTGGAGCTAAAGGTGGTCCGCCAGTTCGATGAGGTCCACATGGCGCAGTGCCTGAACTACCTCAAGGCAGCCGGCCTCGGCATTTGTCTCTTGGTCAACTTCGGCGCTCCGAAGCTCCAGATTAAGCGCGTCATCAACGGGTTCTAATCAGTGTTCATCTGTGTTCATCTGTGGTTCCAATTCCCCCGCCACTGCCACCAGGAAACCGTCACGCCCTGCGCCCGCCGTCATCTGCAAGCCGAGCGGGAGGCCGTCCCCCGCCGGCATGGGGATGGAGATGGCAGGTACTCCTAATGCCGTCCAGGGCGAATTCATCCGCGGATCGCCGGTTGACGCGAGTCCGGCCGGGGCCGGCCCGGGGGCGGCGGGCGTCAGGATCACCGGGACTTGCTCAAACATCTTCGCCATTTCCTGTTTCACTTGCGCCACCGTCCCGAGCGCCGCGGCATACTCCTCGCTCGGGATGCGCAGGCCTTCGGCGACCATCTGCGCGAGCTTCCAGCCGATGCGCAGGCCGTGCTCGCGCCAGCGCTCCCGGTGCGTGCGCGCGCCCTCATAGTCATTGATGAGCTTCGAGGCGGCGCGCAACTTGGCGAAGTCCGGCGGCAACTCGATCGTCTCCACCCGCAGCCCGGCGGCGCGCAGCCGCGTGGCGGTCAGCCGGAATTCCCACTCCATCGCCGGGTCGAGTTCCGGCAGAGCGGCCGGCACGCCCAGCCGCGGCGGCGTGTCGGTGCGATCCACCGGAAATCCCATCCGCTCCCACAGCAGGCGCATGTCTTCGGCGGTTGGGGTAAACAGACCCGCGGTGTCGAGGCTGGGCGCGAAACTGAGCACGCCCTCGAGCGGCAGAAGGCCGTGTGTGGGCTTGAACCCCACCACGCCGCAGAACGAAGCCGGGCGCAGCACCGATCCCTGCGTCTGGCTGCCCAGGGCAAAGGGAACCATGCCCGCCGCTACCGCCGCCGCCGAGCCGCTGGAGCTGCCGCCGGGGGTGTGCTCGAGATTACGCGGGTTGCGCGTGGGCGCGGGGTCGAAGTAGGCGAACGCCGTGGTCTGGGTCTTGCCAAGCAGTACCGCGCCGCGCTCCTTGAGTTCGCGTACCAGCCCCGCGTCTTGCCGCCCCTTGCGCCCGGCATAGATCGGGGAGCCGTACTCGGTCGCCATACCAGCGGTTTCGAAGATGTCCTTGGCGCCGAACGGAATACCTCGCAGCGGACCCTGTGTCTGCGCAGGCTGCGGGCAAACTTCCACCCACGCCTGGATCCGCGGCTCTTGCTCGCGAATGCGCGCCAGGCAAAGCTCCAGCAGCTCCGCTTCGGTCTTCTCGCCCGAGTCGCGCCAATCCAGAAAGCTCTTCAGCATGCCCACCTTGCTAAAATGCCACATATGCACGCTCGCGGCGCGCGCGTCCCGTGAAAATCGCGTTGGGGCAGATCAATCCGACTGTCGGCGACCTGGCCGGCAACGCCAGCCGGATGGTTCGTTTCGCGCGCGAGGCGGCGCAGGCGGAGGCGCGGCTCATCATTTTTCCCGAGCTTTCCCTTTCCGGCTATCCGCCTCGGGACCTGGTGGAGAAGCCGTCGTTCCTCGACCAGACGCAGGCCGAGCTGTCGCGCCTGGCGCAGGAGACAGCGTCGCTGCCGCTCGACCTGATCTGCGGCTTCCCGCGCCGCAACACCGCCCGCACCGGCAAGACGGCCGCTAATTGCGCCGCCTACATCGCCGGCGGCGAGGTCCGCTTCACGCAGCAGAAGATGCTGCTGCCAACCTATGACGTCTTCGACGAGAGCCGCAACTTCGCCCCCGGAGAAAAAGAGACCGTCTTCGAAACGCTTGGCTGCAAGCTCGCCATCACCATTTGCGAAGACGTGTGGAACGACAAGCAATTCTGGGAGCGGCAACTTTACCCGCGCGATCCGGTCGAGGAGCTGATGGCCGCCCGGGCCGACCTTCTGATCAACATCTCGTCGTCGCCTTACCACATGCACAAGCGGCGGCTGCGCCGGGAAATGCTAGCTGCCATCGCCTGCCGCCACCAGACTCCCGTTGTGCTGGTGAACCAGGTAGGCGGCAACGACCAGCTCGTCTTCGACGGCACCAGCTTCGTGCTCGACGCGCAGGGCCGCGTACGCGCCTTGGCCAAATCGTTCGAGGAGGACTTGGTCTTCTACGACACGGAAACCAATGCCGGCGACCAGCACGAGACCTTGCCGGACGAGCGTGAGGCCGTCTACCAGGCGCTGGTGCTGGGCACGCGTGACTACGTGCGCAAGTGCGGCTTCGAGCGCGTGCTGCTCGGGCTGAGCGGCGGCATCGACTCGTCGCTGACGGCCGTGATCGCGGTCGATGCCGTGGGCGCCGGGAACGTCACCGGCGTAGCGATGCCGGGGCCGTATTCTTCAGAGGGCAGCGTCCGCGACGCCCGCACGCTCGCCGAAAAACTGGGCATCCGCTTCCAGATTATAGATATCAATAAGGTCTACGGAGCATTTCGGGAGACGCTGGAGCCGGTTTTCGCCGGCCACGCGCCCGACGTGACGGAAGAAAACCTTCAGGCCCGCCTCCGCGGCGCGACGCTGATGGCGCTGTCCAACAAGTTCCGCGCCCTGGTGCTCACCACCGGCAACAAGAGCGAGCTGGCCGTCGGCTATTGCACGCTCTACGGCGACATGTGCGGCGGCCTGGCGGTGATTAGCGACGTTCCGAAAGTTATGGTCTACGAGCTGGCGAGGGTCGCCAACTGCCGGCACGACGGCGCCATTCCGGAGGCCGTGTTCACCAAGCCGCCTTCGGCCGAGCTGCGTCCCGGCCAGAAAGACAGCGACTCGATTCCGGAGTACGACATTCTCGACCCGATCCTCAAGGCCTACATCGAGGACAATGAGCCGGCCGAGTGCATCGCCCGGCGGCTCAACCGGCCGCTCGAGCTGGTGCGGCGGATCGCCCGCCTGGTCGACCGCAACGAATATAAGCGCCAGCAAGCTGCGCCGGGCCTGCGCGTGACCAGCAAGGCGTTCGGCATGGGCCGCCGCTTCCCGATCGCACAAACGTTCGAAGAGTAGCCTGCCTATGAGTAAAACAGTTGCAGCTTTCGTTTTGCTGGCGGCCGCCGCCGGCCTGCTCATCTCGCGGCCCGCGCCTCCCGCTCGCGTCGGCCAGCAGCCGGATGGCGCTTTCGTCCTGCACAACGGCTGGCGGCTCACTCCGGCCGGCAAGCAGATCCCGCTCAGCACGCTGCCCATGTCCACGGCCCTGTCGCCGGACGGGAAATATCTGCTGGTCCTCAACGGCGGCTACCTGCCGCCCTCGATCAGCGTGATCGACGTGGCGGCGGAGCGCGAGACGGCGCGGGTCCCGGTCGAGGACGGCTGGCTGGGCCTCACCTTCAACCGCAAGGGCGACCGCGTGTACGTCGGGGGCGGGTCCCAGCCGTTCGTCTTCGAGTTCAGCTTTGCCGGCGGCGAGCTGAAGCCGGCGCGGCGCTTCGCGGTGATGCCGGACCCCCGGCCCACCGATCACGTCGGCGATGTAGCGGTTTCACCCGACGGCCGATTACTTTATGTGGCGAGCCTTTTCCGCAACTCCATCGTCGTGCTGAACACCTACAGCGGTTTCCGCGTTTCGGAGATTCCCACCGGCCGCCGGCCCTACCGCATTCTGTTTGCGCCGGACGGGAAAACCTTCTACGTGAGCCACTGGGCCGACGCCGGGGTGGGCGAATATGACGCGGCCGCGGCCAGCATTCCCGAGCGTGCGGCCAATGCCCGGCTCGGCACCATCGCCGTGGGCATGCATCCGACCGACATGGTGTACCTGCCCGGCAAGAACGAGGCTTCCGGCGACGAGACCGCCTTTGTCGGCCGCCTGTTTGTCGCCTGCGCCAACACCAACAGCGTCATGGTCCTGGGCATTACGGATGATAATCAGGCGCGCCTGATCGAGCGCCTCAACGTGGCGCTCGCGCCGCGCGCCCCGGCCGGCTCCACGCCATCGGCGCTGGCGCTGAGCCCGGACGGCAAGTGGCTCTACGTGGTGTGCTCGGACAACAACACGGTGGCGGTGGTCGACGTGAGCGAGTATCAGGCCGCGGTGCAGGGTTTCATTCCCACGGCGTGGTACCCCACGGCCGTGCGCGCCATGAGCGACGGGCGGATCTTCATTCTCAACGGGCGCGGCCGCGGCGGCTTTGCCAATCCCGCCGGGCCCAACCCAACCGTCAAGGGCGGGGGCACGAGCCAGTACGTCGGCCGCATGCAGACCGGGTCGCTGTCGATCGTGCCGCCGCCGGGCGACGAGCAACTCGATGCTTACTCGCGCCAGGCGGTTCTCAACAGTCCTTACAACGACGACAAGCTCCACGACCCCGGCGTGAAGCTGCCCTCCGAAATCAAGCACGCCCTCTACATCGTCAAAGAAAACCGGACGTACGACCAGGTGCTGGGCGACCTGAAAGAAGGCAACGGCGACCCGTCGCTGGTGCTGTTCGGCGAGCAGATCACGCCCAACCATCACAAGCTGGCGCGCGAGTTCGTGCTGCTCGATAATTTCTACGTCAACGCCGACGTGAGCGCCGACGGCCACAACTGGACCATGGCCGCCATCGCTAACGACTACGTTGAGAAGATGTGGCCCTCGCGCTACGGCCACCGCCGCAAGATCTACGACTTTGAAGGCGGCGAGCCGGCGGCTTTTCCGCCGGCCGGATACCTGTGGACCAACGCTCTTTCGGCGGGCCTGACGCTGCGCAACTATGGCATGTGGGTGCAGAACAACAAGGCTCTCACCGGCGTTGAGCGAGTCCGCGATCCGGCGCTCGCGCCTTACACCGATAAGAACTTTGTAACCTTCAACCTGGATTATCCCGACCAGAAGCGGGCCGACGAGTTTCTGCGTGAATTCAACGAGTTCGTGAAAAAGGGCGCGCTGCCGCAATTGATCCTGCTGCGGCTTCCCAACGATCACACGGCCGGCACGGCCGCCGGCAAGCACACGCCGCTGGCGCTGGCCGCCGACAACGATTACGCCCTCGGGCGCATTGTCGAAGCCATCAGCCGCAGTCCGGTGTGGAACCAGATCGCTATTTTCGTCGTGGAGGACGATGCGCAAAACGGCCCCGACCACGTCGATTCGCACCGCAGTCCGGCGTTCGTGCTGAGCGCCTACTCGAAGCGCGGCTTTGTCGACAGCACGCACTACGCCACAGTCTCCATGCTGCGCACCATGGAGCTGCTGCTGGGCCTGCGTCCTATGACGCAGTTTGACGCCGCCGCGACGCCCATGGCCAACTGCTTCGCCGCCGTCCCTGACGCGCGCCCCTACACCGCCGAGAAGCCCCGCATCAGCCTCGAGGATCGTAACGCGGCGGAAGCGCCGGCGGCGGCGGCTTCGGCCCGCATGGACTTTTCCGCCGAGGACCGCGTGGACGACGACGCGCTGAACCGCATCTTGTGGAGCGCCATCCGCGGCTCCAACCCGCCCGCCGCCACCCGCAGCTATTTTGCGAGAGCGCCGCGCTGATCGCGCCACGACATGGCCCAGATCTATCTCTGCTTCCTGTGGCACATGCACCAGCCGTTTTACAAGGATCTGCTCACCGGCGAGTACCGTCTTCCATGGGCGCGCCTGCACGCGCTCAAGGATTACTACGGGATGGTCAAGATTCTCGATGAGTTTCCGGGCATGCGGCAGACCTTCAATCTGGTACCCTCCCTGGTGCTGCAGGTGGAGGACTACGCGCGGAATGAAGTGCATGATCCGTTCTGGAGCGCGGCCATGACTCCCGCCGAAAATCTTAGCGAGGAGCAGCGCCAGTTCATGCTGCAGTACTTCTTTCAAGCCAACCGCGAGCACATGATCCACCGCTATCCGCGCTACCGGGAGCTGTACGAGCAATGGGAAGGCTCGGGCATGGACCCGGGGCGCGCCACGCATTACTTTTCGACGCAGGACTATCGCGACCTGCAAGTGCTGTCGCAACTGGCCTGGTTCGACGAAGAGTTTCTCGAGCACGATGCGGAGGTGAAGGCGCTCGTGGAACGCGTCTCCGACTACCGCCTGGAGGACCAGAAAACGGTGGCCCGCAAAGAGCGGGAGATTCTCAACGCGGTTCTGGAGGCCTATCGCAGCGCGGCCGTGCGCGGCCAGATTGAGATCTCGACCACGCCGTTCTATCACCCTATCCTGCCGCTGCTTTGCGACACCGACGTGGGGGCTGAGGCGCATCCGGGCCTGCCTCTGCCGCGCCGTTTTCGGCGCCCCGAGGACGCCCGCGAGCAGTTGCGGCGCGCCCGGGACTTCATCGAGCAGCGGTTCGGGCGGCGGCCCGTCGGCTTGTGGCCGTCGGAGGGCTCGGTTTCGAACGAGGCCCTGGCGCTGGCGGCGGAAAACGAGTTTCAGTGGGCTGCCACCGACCAGGGCGTGCTTGAGAAGACCTTGCATATGGCAACCACCGGCCCCGGTGGAGCGCTCTATCGGCCCTACCTGTGGGAGCGGGACGGGCACCGGCTGTCGCTGCTCTTCCGCGACCACTTTCTGAGCGACCTGATCGGATTTGTTTTTTCCCGGATGGGGCCGGAGGAGGCGGCCGAAGATTTCGCGCGGCGCCTGGCGGCCATCGGCGAGCCGTTTCTCGCCTCCGGCCGCGACGCGCTGATCCCGATCATCCTGGACGGAGAAAACGCATGGGAGTATTACGACCGCAACGGCCGGCCGTTTCTGCGCGCGCTCTACCGGCGCATCCAGAGTGACCAGCGCTTCCGCGCCGTGACCGTGAGCGAGGCGATTAACCGGCTGCCGGCCGAGCCGCTGCACACCATCGCGCCGGGCTCCTGGATCAACGCCAACTTCGACATCTGGATCGGCGCCGAGGAGGACAACCGCGCCTGGAACCTGCTGTGGGAGGCGCGCCAGTTTTTCGATCGCGCCTGCCCGGCGCCGGGCGCCGCCACGGCAGCCGCTTCCGCAGCGCCGGCCGGGTCCTGCTCGGCGGAGGCGCGGGAACTGGCCTACCAGGAGCTGCTGATCGCCGAGGGCAGCGATTGGTGCTGGTGGTATGGCCCGGAGCACGACACCGCCAACCGCATCGAGTTTGACGAGCTGTTTCGCAATCACCTGTCGAACATCTATCGCGCCCTCGACAGCCAGCCGCCGGAGGAGCTGGCGCAGCCGATCCTGCACGCGCGGGGCAGCGCGCTGAGCGTCGGGCCGACCGGCTACGTGCGCCCCATCATCGACGGCGAGATCAGCACCTACTTCGAGTGGATCGGCGCCGGCCTCTACCGCGCCAACCAGCGCCTCGGCGCCATGCACGGCAAACGCTTCCTGGTGCAGGAGCTGCACTACGGCACTGACGGGGCAAGCTTTTTCCTGCGTGTGGATTTTCTTCCCGGCGTCCAGGAGCACTTGCCGGGCATCGAGGCCCGCCTGACGCTCCAGCTCCAGGCGCTGGCTCGCATCTCGCTTCGTCTCTCCGAGGGCGGCGTAGAGGTCAGCGAGGTGGCCATCACCGATGGCGACACGGCCGCGCAACCGAGCGATCGGAAACAGCTCGAAGCCCGCCTCGGCCGCATTCTCGAGGTGCGTGTTCCCCTGGACCTGCTGCCTCACGACGGCGGCAAGCTCCGCTTCCAGTTCTCGCTCTGGCAGGAAGGGCTCCCCATTGATGCGCTGCCCACCGAAGGCTGGATCGAGATGGACCTGGCCGAGCCTGGGGATTGGATGGTGTAGCGGGATGATCTGGCGGGATGGCGTAGCGCGCGATGATGTAGCAGGATGGCGTAGCGGCTGTGCGCCGCCAGGAAGGGATCAATCCGGCGGCAGCAGGTTCGCCAACCCCCTCAGCGTCTGCTGCTCCCGGTCGCTGAAGCGGTTGCGAAACTCGTCACTCTGCATCATCTGCTGGCGCTCCGCGGGCGAAGCGTCGCGCAACTGGCGAAACGAGCGCAGCATTTCTTGCCGGCGGTCCGCCGGCTCCTGGTTCCACTGGCGATAGAGGGCGCGCGCCCGGTCTTGCTGCTCGGGCGGAAGCTGGCGGAACAGCTCGTAGCGCTCGCGCAGCGCGTCGCGCTTCTGCGGCGGCAGGTTGTTGAATTGCTCCAGGCGCCGCTGGACGTTCTGCTGCTGCTGCGGGGGCAGGCTCTGAAAGCGCGGATTGTTGCGCATGAACTGCTGCTGCTGCTCGGGCGGCAGCGACATCAGGTGGTCGATCATGTTCTGGTGGGCGCGCGGGCCGGCCGGCGCCATGCCCGGGCCGCGCGGGCGGGTTCCGCGCAGGCGCACACCGGAACGCGGGCCGCCGCGCGGACCCTCGCCGCGCTGCATGGCTTGCGCTCCGGCCAGCGCGACCGAGCCGGCCAGCGCCAGCAGCCAGACCGCACCCCTGTGCCGCCAAAACATCAGGTTCTCCCGGGATCACCCTGCCCCACCGGCAAGGCGTCGAAATCGCTCAGCATCTGAATATCGTCGAGCGCGAGCTGGATCTGCTGCGGGTCATCGCGCTCGTGCGCGTGAATGGCCACCGCCGCATCCTGCGGGGGCGCCGGCGCATGCCGGTCTTTCTCCACCACCACCGTGGCGATGATCAGCATGCAGGCCAAGGCGGTGGCGAAGGCCGGCTGCAGCAGCGGGCGTAGCAGCCCCAGCAGCCAGTCAAGCGAGCTGAGCGGCCCGGAGGCGCGCCGGCCAATGCGGCCGTAAAGCTGCCGGTCGAATCCCGCCGAGATATCCGGCGTCTCCCAGGCGTCCATCGCCGTCCACAAAGCCCTCTGCTCGCGATACAGTTTCACGCAGGAGGCGCACGCGGCCAAGTGGGCCCCCAGCTCCGGCCGGGGCGCCGGCCGCCCCGTCTGTTCAATGATCTGCTCGATGAATGCCTGGCAATTCATAATTCCTCCTGCTCCGCTTGCTCGTCCATGTGACGCAGCCGCACGCGCAAAGTCTCATAGGCCCGGAACAGCAATGACTTCACCGCCGAAGTCGAACAACCCAAGACGCTGCCGATCTGCGCGTAATCCATTTCCTGATACTTATGCATTAGTACTGCCGCACGCTGTTTTTCGGGCAGCGCCGCCACGGCCCGCCGCACCTCTGCGAGGCGCGCTTCCGCAACCAGTTCCTGCTCCCGGTTGCGCCGCTGATCCATCACCTGGATGCCCCGCGAGTCCTCGAACTGCTCATCGAGGCTTTCCTGGTGGCGCTCGTTGCGGTGATCCCGAAGCGAGTTTAGCGCCAGATGCGTGGCGATGCGAAACAGCCAGGTTGTAAATTTCGCGGTCGGCTCGTAGCTCGCCCGCGAACGGTACACCCGGAAAAACACCTCCTGCGCCAGCTCCTCCGCCACCCCCTGGTTCTGGACCATGCGATACAGATAGCTGATCACCGGAGAGCGGTACTTTTCCAGAAGGAGCTCGAAGCTCTCGCCGTCGCCTTCCTTGACACGAAGCATCAACTGCGCATCGTGCTCAAGCGCGGCGACCGCTTCCATATCTCCACTAACCCCCACGGGTATAGAAAGTTGCGGGTTTTGCTCGTCAGCCACGTCGGACGTTTGTCTCATCCCATGGTAATACCAACCGGCCCGCGCCGAAAGAGGGCATCCCCTGGGCCAAGCGCACCTTTCCCCCGCCGGCAAGGCCACGGGGTGGCGCGGACGGTACGGGCTAGATCCCCCGGGGTCGGCCAAGCTAGAAAGCTAAACTATTGATTCAATGTGGCTTAATCGTGGTTTGCAGTTGAACGGTAGGAGGGCCGGAAACCGGCCCCCGGGGCCAGAATGTGGGATCGGGGCGTGGTTGATCTCTCTCGATCAGGAGCGCCTCAATGGCCGTCGTTATCTCCGTCGGCGTCCGTCGTCTTTTGCGCGGTAAGCGCCTGTTTGGCGGCCTGGCTGATTTGCACCGTATCCCCCTGAGGGGACGTGGTTTTTTGGCTGGCAGCGGGACGCTGCGTGTTCTGTGGCGAGCCAGTCTGCTGGATTTGAGACAACAAGCTGGAGTTCAATGCGCTGATGGAATTGAGCATGGTCAGAGATCTCCTCCGATGTTCTTATCGGACAAAGCCGCAAAAAGTATAGGGTGGATCGGGAACCTTAAGCGGCGGAAAGGGGGGTCGTTGAGCCTTTTCCCGAAGCTCAGCCCTTCCCCGCCCCGACCTTCTGGCCCTGGACCTCGATGAATCTCTTGACGTAGTTGGTGTCGAAGTTGCCCAGCACGAAGTCGGGGTCGGCCATGATCCGCTGGTGGATGGGAATGGATGTGAGGATGCCCTCGATAACGAACATATCGAGGGCGCGCTGCATGCGCGTAATGGCCTCGGTGCGGTCGCGGCCGTGGGCGATCAGCTTGGCCACCAGGGAGTCGTAATAGGGGTGAATCATGCAGTCGGCGTGGGCGGCGCTGTCGAGGCGGATGCCGGTCATGCCCGGCGGGCAGAACTTGGTGATACGGCCGGCGGAGGGCGCGAAGGTCTGCGGGCTCTCCGCGTTGATGCGGCACTCGATGGCGTGGCCGTGGAGTTCGACCGGCTCGCTGACCAGGGCGGAAACCGGCTCGCCGCCCGCGATCAGGATCTGCGCCTTCACCAGGTCGACGCCGGTCACCATCTCCGTAACCGGGTGCTCCACCTGGATGCGGGTGTTCATCTCGATGAAGTAGAGCGTGCCGTCCTCGTCCATGAGGAACTCGACCGTGCCGGCGTTGGTGTAACTGACCTCTTGCAGGGCCTTGGCGACGCGCCGGCTCATCATGCTGCGCGTGGCGGCGTCGATGCGGGGTGAAGGTGACTCTTCGAGCAGCTTCTGGTGGCGGCGCTGGATGGTGCATTCGCGCTCGCCGAGCACAACCACTGCGCCGTCGCTATCGCCGAGCACCTGGAACTCGATGTGGCGGGGCCGCTCGATGTACTTTTCCAGATACACGTCGGAGCTTTGGAAACTGACGGCCGCTTCGTGCTGGGCCTGGTGAAACGCCGCGGCCATCTCTCCCGGCTCGCGGACGATGCGCATGCCGCGCCCGCCGCCGCCCGCCGCCGCCTTGATGATCACCGGGTAGCCAACTTCGCCCGCCGCGCCCAGAGCATCGTCTTCGCTCTTGAGCAGGCCGTCGGACCCCGGCAGCACCGGCAAGCCCGCCGCCGCCATCGCCCGCCGCGCCTGCTCCTTTTCGCCCATCAGGCGCACCACATCGGGCCGCGGCCCGATGAAAGTAATGCCGGACATCTCGCAAACTTCGGCGAAGCCCGGGTTCTCGCTGAGGAAGCCGTAGCCGGGATGGATGGCATCCACGTCGGTGATTTCAGCGGCGCTGATCACGGCGGGGATGTTGAGGTAGCTGTCGGCGCTTTTGGCCGGACCGATGCACAGCGCCTCATCGGCGAAGCGCACATGGAGCGACGTCCGATCGGCCTCCGAGTAGACGGCCACCGTTCGGATGCCCAGGTCCTTACAGGCGGCAATCACTCGCAGAGCGATTTCTCCGCGATTCGCGATGAGCACTTTTCGAAACATAAAAATGAAAATGGCGCCGGGCCTGCGCCCCGCGCCACACCGTTTAACCCTTCTTTCGAATGCCGAACAGAGCCTCGCCGTATTCGACCGGCTGCTGGTTGGAGACGAAACGCTTCTCAACCACACCGGCCACGTCCGACTCGATCTCGTTCATCAGCTTCATGGCTTCGATGATGCAGAGCACTTGGCCCGCCTCGACTGAATCACCGACTTGCACGAAGGGCGGGGATCCCGGCGAGGAGGCCTCATAGAATGTTCCTACGATGGGTGATTTTACGATATGGAGTTCTTCTTCGGGGGGCCGCGCTGGCGGGGCTTCCATTGTTCCAGCAGCGGGGGCGGCCAGGGCAGCCGGCGCTCCGGGACCAACCGGAAGGGCCGGGGTCACGTGGGCGAAGGCGATCTGCGGGGCTCCGTTGGCGGCGGTGGCGCGCTTGATGCGGATTTTCTCGTTGCCCCGCTCAAGCTCGAACTCGGCAATGTCCCTCTCGGTCAGGGCGTCGATGAGTTCCTTGATTTCCTTGAGGTTCATAGAATCCGCAGGTCCTTGGACGTGGGCGTCAAGACCTCGCAGCCACGCTCGGTGACCAGCACCATATCTTCGATCCTCACGCCTCCGAAGTCCTGGAGGTAGGCGCCCGGCTCAATGGTGATCACCATCCCCGCCTCCAGCACCGTCTTGTCATTCTTCCCCAGCCGCGGGGCTTCATGAATCTCGAGCCCCACCCCGTGGCCGGTGGAATGGACAAAAGCCTCTTCCAGCCCACGCTTCCGGAGTGACATTCGAACCTGCCGGTCGACCTTTCCGGCCTTCACCCCGGCGCGCACGGCCGCAATGGCTGCTAATTGAGCCTCCAGCACTGCATCATACAACCCGCGTGCCCGAGCGCCAAGATCGCCCAAGCCTACCGTGCGGGTCATGTCGCTCGAATATCCTTCGAGTATAACACCTTGGTCAATGATGACTAGCTGGTTTTTTCTCAACAAGTTATGCGTCGGCCGGGCGTGGGGAAGGGCGGAACGCTCACCGGCGGCAACAATTGTTTCAAACGCAGGCTTCTCGCCGCCTGCCAGTCGCATGTGGTGTTCGATCGTCGCCGCCACTTGCGATTCGCTCCGCCCGGGACGAATCTGGCGGAGGGACTTCTCAAACACCGCCGAGTTCAACGCGACGGAGCGGCGGATGACGGCGATCTCCCCGGCGCTCTTGATAGCGCGCAGCTCCTCGACCGCACCGGCAACAGGCTTCAGACGGCAGCCGCGCAGCTCCGAGCGCAAGGCGTGATAGAGTTCAAAGCTCGCGCGCCGCCACTCGAAGCCCAGGCGTCTGAGACGCCGCCGCTTCACCGAGCCAGCCGCGGCCCGCAGCAGGCTGCTTCTTGGTACTACCACTCGGGCGGCCCGGACTTCCTCCGCCGCCTGGAGCTTGTAGCGGCCGTCGGTGAAGAAAACGGCATCGTGATCGGTCACTAGCAGCAGCGCGTTGCTACCGGTGAAGCCGGTAAGGTAGCGGATGTTGGGGAGGCCGGAGACGAGCAGCGCGTCCACGCGTGCCCCGGCGAACGCGGCCCGCACGCGATCCAGACGGGCTTCCCACACCGCGGGCGGGCCGCTCACCGACCGCCGTCCGCGATCTGAATTTCGAGACCGCTCGCCCCGGGGCGGACCTCGTATCGCGGCAAGCTGATAGCGTCGAGCACAATCCGGCAAACGGCGGGCTCCACCTGGTACTGGCTCGCGCGCACGCGCTGGATGAGCGGACTGCTGACCGACTGCGTGTGGAGCGGCGCCGGCATCACCAAGCGGCAGTCGGCAAGATCGAGAACCAGCCGGCTGGGGTTCTTCATCTCTATCGCCCGGTACTTCACGCCTGCCTCAACCTCGATGGCGACGATCAGGGCGCTTGGCTGGCGCCGCATGGAGATACCGCTCACCTGGAAACCGGAGGCGAGCGGCGACGGGGGCCGGACATCCTCCCGCGGCGGGGCGGGTTTCGACGCTGGGATGGTGTCAGTTGCGGCGGGCGCTGGAGTCGCGGGCCGCTGCGGCTCCGGGGTGACTGCGGCGGCCGCCGGCGGGGGCATCACGGCTAGTTCGGGCGACGAGGCCCTGGCGGTGGCCGGAGGGTTCTGCTCTTCCGGCGCAGCAGCGGCCGGGACCACCTCCCGCGAACTCACCGGCTTTGGCTCGGCCGACCTTGCGTCAGCCGGCGTGGGCGCCTTTGGCAAGGAGATCAGATAAGCCAGCACCCCCAAGACCATCGCCAGCAGGGCGACTCCGGTCCAAACCTCGCCCCGGCTGATCCAGTGGCTGCCGACCACCTTGGGAGGCCGGTTGCGAGGGGCATCCAGCCCCGGGGTGGCGGGTGCACTGGGGGCGCGGCCCGGTTTGAGCAGATTAATGCGAATCATGTCCCGTCAAAGCCTCGGAGCGCCAGGCCCACTGCCACCGGCATGCAGTGCGCATGGTCCCAAACCAGCCGGGCCAAAGCGTCGGATCCCTCGAACTCGATGCGGCGAAACGGATTCATTTCCTCATGCGGCAGGTGGATGCGCTCTTCGAGCACCTCCCGCAACCCGCGCAGGCGCGCGTTGCCGCCCGAAAGCAGCAGCCGCTGGATCTGACTGGATCGGGGCTCGAGCGGATGCTCGTCGGCGCTCTCGTCCATCAGCTCAAACACCCGCTCCAGTTGCACGGCGATGCGGTCGGTCGTGCTCCATTCTTCTTCGGAGAACTGCGACGGGGCGAGTGAGAGGTCTTTGGCCAGAAGAGGCGTCGAGCCGCGCACCACGCACACGGTCATCAACGCTGCCCCGAGGTGAACCAGCGCGGTGACGTCGGTGGGAGCCGGCTCGTAGTTGACCTCGAAGGCGTTGACCAGCGCGCAGGCTGTCGAGTCGGCTACCTCGAGCGTCTTGCCGGCCTCCCGGAGCAGATCCTCCAGCCGCCCGACCTTGCCCGGCTTGGCGGCGACCACCAGGGCGTGGATCCATCGTGAATTCAACAGGGTGTCGAGCACCTGGAAATCCACACTGGCCCCCTCGAGGGGAAACGGCGCGAGGCGCGCCGCCTCCCGGCGCACCAGCTCGGCGAGGTCGTCGCCGTTGGCGCGCTCCACCTTCACCCGGGCGACAAAGATGTCTTCGCCCGCCAGCCCCACGGCCACGTGTTTGCTGTGCAGTCTCTGGTTGCGATAGAGCTGCCGGATGCAGTCGGCCACGGCGGCGCGGTCGATGAGGATGCCATCCGCCAGCGCGCCCGAAGGCATCGCCACGATGCCCGCATGCTCGACCACAGGCTTGCCGCGCCGGTTGCCGAGTTCCACAGCCTTCATCATCGTGGAGCCGACGTCCAGCCCGACCAGCGACGAATTGCCAAAAATGCCCACGGTTCTAAATGCCTGAAGCGCTGCGCGGCCGGCCGAGCGCTCCCGTTATTGCGAAGCCCGCGCCAAATCGGAGGCCAGCAGCTCGGCGCGCTCGGCCAGGCTGCGGGCGCGATTCAGGTCACCCTGGCGGCGCGCCTGCTGGGCCTGGGCGATGAATGCCCTCACCCGTTCTGCGGAAGCATATCGCTCCTTGTCCGACGGCTGCGCTCGGAGCTGCTTCAGATGCTGCTCAGCGGCTGCCAGGCTGCGGTCAATGCTGCGGCGCAGCTCCCGCTCCTGCGCCGGGCTGAGCATGGGCCGAAGCTGGGGAGCCGGGCCGGGCGCGGCAGGCGCCGTAGCAGGTTCCCCAACCGGCGGGCCGCTCTCTGGCGTGGCCGCCGGCGCTTGCTCTGCCGTCGCAGTGGCGGGCCGGCTGCGCGGCACCGTTCGCGGGGGCTGCGGCGGGCTCGCGGGCGCGGCCGCCGGCCTCTGCACGGGCTGCTCCGGGGGCACCGCCCCGGGCGGGATCGGTTGCTCCGGCGGCAACCGGTCAGTGACCTGCGGCGACGAAACCGCTGGAGCCGCAACTGCCGGCGCTGCCGCTACGGCCGGCGCCTTGTGCCTTCCCCCGCAGCCGGCGAGGCTCGCCAACACCACCATTGCCGCTACACCAGCTCTGCCGACCCTCGCCCGGCTCCGACCGATCACCTGGCCTCCACCACCGGCAACCTCACGCGGAAAGTCGTGCCTCGGCCCACTTCACTGGAAAAATCGATTGTACCATTGTGCAGTTGAACGACACGGAACGTCATGGCCAGCCCGACGCCTGATCCGTTCTTCTTGGTGGTGTAATACAGCCGGAAAATCTTCTCCCGGTTCTCCGCCGCGATCCCCACGCCCTGATCGGACACCGACAGCTCCACCTCCGGCCCGGCGCGCTCGAGCGCAAGCTTCAATTCTCCGCCGCTCGGCATCGCCTGGATGCCGTTGACCGCCAGATTCAGCACGGCCTGCTTCAACAGGTCCCGATCGGCCTTCACCACGCCGTCGGGGCAACCGCTCATCACCTGGATGCGAACGCCGCGCTGGACCGCTTCGGGCCTGGCCAACGCGGCGATTTCTTCGATGAGCCGGTCGAGCCGCACTTCGGCCAGCCGCAACTCGACCGGACGGTTGAAATCCAGGAACGTCTTCACCACCCGGTCGAGCCGCGCGATCTCGCGCACGATCACGTCCAGCTCCGGCGGCTGGGCGGCGAGCAAACCGGACAGGCGGTTTTTCAGCAGCTCCAGGTGCAGGGTGATGGCGTTCAGCGGGTTCTTGATTTCGTGCGCCACGCCGCCGGTGAGCCGGGTGATGGCGGCCAGGCGATTGGAAACTTCGACCTGCGTCTCGATCTGCCGGCGGGTTTCGGCGTCGCGCAAAAGCACCAGCGTGCCGAGCCGCCGGCGGCTGGCGAAGTCCTCCATCACCTCCACGCTGAGCAGCACGCGCGTGGTGCGGCCGGCGCCCTCCTCGCCCGGCTCGATATCGACAACCTGGTTCTCGATGGGCTGGCGCAACCGCACCGCGCTCGTCACCAGCGCGCCCAGCTTGGTGCCGGCCGCAAAGACCTCCTCGAGCGACTGCCCCATCATCTGCCAGCGCCCCTGCCCCAGGAAGTGGTCCGCCGCGGCGCTGGCGATGATGAGCTTATCGTTGGGGTCGAACAGCAGGACCGCGCCCTCCAGCTTGCGCATCAACTGTTCCATGTTGCCGCGCAGCGAGGACATGCCTTCTCGCGCGCTGCGGAACTGCTGGCCGAGCAGGCTCAGCTTGGAAGTGATGGCCGCGTACTCATCGCGCTTGGGCGCGTCCGAGGGGAGCGATACCGCATACTCGCCGCGCGTCATGCGGTCGATGGCCTCACCCAGCCGGTCGAGCGGCCGAAAAGCGATCCGCGAAAACACAATTGCTAGCGCCAGGGCGGCCAGCAGGCTCAGCAGCGCCCAAAGGCCCAGCACGCGGATCTGCGGCTTCAGCTCTCCCCATAGGAACGCCGTGGACACCGCCACGTGCAGCCTCAGGACGGGCCGGCCTTCGTAGCCGAATGTCTGCGAGATCTCGTAGTCCCGCCGCGGCGCGTAAACCGAGCGCAACTGCTCGAGAAAACCCTTCTGCGAAAGCTCCTGGAATTCCGGCCGGCCGATCCAATGGTGCCCGGCCATGGAATCGGCCGAGCCCGACAGGATCACGCCGTTCTCGTCGGTGACGGCGATCTCGGCGATGGTATTAAAACTGCCTATGGAGCGCAGGATCACGTCGCGGAGCTGGTCGTCCTCGCTCACCGCCTGCCGCCAGAAGGCCATGCTTTCTTCGATGGTCGAGGAAGGCGGCGGCTCGGAGATGGTGTCCAGCGTGGCGCTCTCGACCTGCTGCGCCACCATCCGCGCCTGCTCAAAAGCGAACTGCAACTGCATCCGCAGCAGGTGCCGCAGGTAGACCACCGACAGTACCGCCGTCAGAACCAGGACGAGACCGACGATAGAGAGCGTTAAGCGGCGCTTGAAACTCATGATTGACGGTTACCGGATTGACGATGGACGATTGCGCGCCGGAGACCGGGGCAATCCTCCATCGTCAAGGGAAACGGTCGTCAATTTCACGGCGCACCGTACTCCTTCAGCTTATTGTGCAGCGTCTTCAGGCTAATGCCCAAAATCTCAGCGGCCCGCGTCTTGTTGTTGTGAGTATGCTCCAGGGTCTTCAGGATCAGCGCTTTCTCCGCTTCCGCCACGGTGGCGCCGACCGGCAGAGAGATCGCATCGCCATCGGAAGCCGCGCGCGGGACCCCGGAGGCGGCCGCAAAATCGAGCGGCAGACGGGACACGCTGATGGCGCCTTCGCCGGCCACGATCACCGCCCGCTCGAGCACGTTACGCAGCTCGCGCACGTTGCCCGGCCAGTCGTGCTCCGCCAGGCGCTCCAGCGCCGCCGGCTCCAGCCCCGACACGCGGCAGGAATGTTTCTGGTTGAGCTGGCCCACCAGCGCCTCGGCGATTACCGGGATATCTTCCTTGTGCTCGCGCAGCGGCGGAAGCGCGATGTGGAATACGTTCAGGCGGTAGTAAAGGTCCTGGCGCAGCTCGCCTTTGCTGATGGCCACCTCCGGCACCTTGTTGGTGGCCGCCAGCACGCGCACGTTGACCTGCACCTCGGCCTTCGCGCCCAGGCGCCGCACGCGGCCGTCTTCGAGCACGCGCAGCAGCTTGGCCTGCGTGCCGGACTGCATCTCGCCGATCTCGTCGAGCAGCAGCGTGCCGCCCTGCGCCAGCTCGAAACAGCCGGCGCGCCGCTCGGCGGCGCCGGTGAACGAGCCTTTCTCATGCCCGAACAGCTCGCTCTCCATCAGTGTCTCGGGCAGCGCCGCGCAGTTGATGGCCACAAACGGCCCCTGCCGCCGCGGGCTGAGCTTATGGATGGTGTGGGCGACCATCTCTTTGCCGGTGCCGCTCTCGCCGGTGATCAGCACGGAAGCGGAGGTGGGCGCCACCTGCTGGATCAGCGCGAACACATTCTGCATGGCTGCCGAGCGGCCCACCATTTCGTCCAGCTCGCCGCTGTAAACGAGGCGGCGCTGCAGCCGCTCTTTTTCCTCCGAGAGGCTGCTCTGCTGAATGGCCCGCTCCAGCAGCACCCGGAGCGCGGCCGGCTTGATGGGCTTCTCGACAAACCAGAAGGCGCCGAGATCATGCACCGTCGCCACGGCGTTCTCGATGCTTCCATAAGCAGTGAGCACGATGGTGGGAGGCGAGTTGCCTTGCTCGGCGAGGCGCTTTAACAGGCCGAAGCCATCTAAGCGCGGCATGTCGAGGTCGGTCACAATGACCTGCGCCGGGGACGAAGCGAGCTTCTCCAGGGCATCTTGGCCATCCTCGGCGGTTTCGGCCGTGTAGCCCCAGGTGGCCACCAGACCCGCCAGCGCGTCACGCTGGCTTTCTTCGTCGTCGACGATCAGGACGTGCTTGCGCGGCGAGTGATTCACAAGTCTATTCTAGCCTAGCGGGATCGCGCCGCCTGCTGCCGATTCGGGCGGCGGACGGCGCGCGGTTCGCCCGCTGAGGGTGGCCGGGCTTTCGTCTTTTACCGCGGCCGGCGCTATAATCCCGGTATGCCAGACACATCTATTGCTCGCCGAGATCTTTTTCGTACTGCCGCCACCGGCGCGCTGGCGCTCACCGCAGCTTCCTATTCCCGCGTGCTCGGAGCGAACGACAAGATTCAGCTCGGGGTGATCGGCTGCGGCAACCGCGGCCTCTCCGACATGAGAGACTTCCAAAAAAACAGCAGCGTCAACGTGTCGGCGGTCTGCGACATTTACGGCGCGCAGACCGACAAGGCGCTCTCCCTGGCGCCCGGCGCCCGCAGCTTCACTGAGCACCGCAAGCTCTTGGACATGTCGGACGTGGACGCCGTGCTGATCGCCACGCCCGACCACTGGCACGCCGCCATCACCATTGACGCGCTCAACGCCGGCAAGGACGTCTACGTAGAAAAACCGCTGACATTGAAGATCGAGGAGGGTCCCCAGATCGTCAAAGCGGCGCGCGTGAACAAGCGCATCTGCCAGGTGGGCATGCAGCAGCGGTCCGGCCCGCATTATCTCCAGGCCAAGCGCGAGTATTTTGACAGCGGCAAGCTGGGCAAGATCACTCTGGCCCGCACCTGGTGGCACGGCAACAGCTATCACCTCCGCAAGGCCCCGCCATCGCTGGCAACACAGCCCGACAACCTGGATTGGGCGCGCTATCTCGGACCGCTCAAGTGGCGCGACTGGGATCCGCAGCAGTATTACAACTTCCGCGCCTATCTCGATTTCGGCGGCGGGCAGGTGACGGACCTGTTCACGCACTGGATCGACGTGGTCCATATGTTCATGGGCCAGGACGTTCCGAAGTCGGCGGTCTCCGCCGGCGGCGTTTACCATTACAAGGACGGCCGCACCGCCCCCGACACGATCAATGTGCTGCTTGAATATCCCGGCGAGTGGACGGCCACCTTCGAGGCCACGCTCGCCCCTGGCGCGACCGGCGCGGCGATCGAGATGCTCGGCACCGAGGGGCGCCTGTGGATCAGCCGCGCTCGCTATGAGTACTACACACTCGACCGCAAGGCGCCGCCCGTGGTGGTGAAGGCCGACCCGATCGACATGACCGTCTTCCACGTGAACAACTTCCTCGACTGCGTCCGCTCGCGCCAGCTCCCGAACGGCGACGTACTCATCGGCCACCGCTCCGCCCAGGCCTCGCACCTCGGCAACATCGCTTACGTGCAGAAGCGGCGGCTCAAGTTCGATCCGGTGCGCGAGGAGATCCTGCCGCTCTAGGCGCTCCTGCATGGCCGACGCCCAGCCGGTACTTGACCTGATCGAAGCCTTTCGCCGCTCTAAGGTGATGTTTACTGCTGTCTCGCTCGGCCTTTTCGACCGCCTGGAAAAATCACCGGCCGACGCGGCGGAGTTGGCGCGGGAGCAAAACCTGGACGCGAATGCGCTGGAGCGCTTGCTCGACGCCTGCGTGGCGCTGGGGCTGCTCGAGCGCGCGGGCGATCGCTGCCGCAACCTGCCGGTGGCAAGCCGGTATCTGCGGCGCGAGTCGCCGGACACGCTCACCGGCTACATCCTTTATTCCGACCGCATTCTCTATCCGATTTGGGGCCATCTCGAGGACGCCGTGCGCGAGGGCACGCACCGCTGGGAGCAGACCTTCGGCGGCAAAGCCGGCATTTTTGACGAGCTGTTTTCGACCGAAGACAGCAAGCTGACGTTTCTGGCCGGTATGCACGGCATGGGCCTGCTCAGCTCGCCGGCGGTAATCGCAGCGCTGGATTTGTCTCGCTTCAGCCACTTGTGCGATTTGGGCGGCGCGACCGGGCACCTGGCCATCGAAGCTTGCCGGCATTATCCCAAGCTGCGGGCAACGATCTTTGATCTGCCCGGGGTCGCGGCGGTGGCGCAACAGTACATCGAGGCTGCGGCCCTGGCCGGGCGCATGGACACCTGCAACGGCGATTTCTTTTCCGATCCGCTGCCGGAAGCGGACCTGTACAGCCTGGGCCGCATCCTTCACGATTGGTCGGAGCCTAAGATTGTGACGCTTCTCGAACGGATCTACCGGCAACTGCCGCCGGCGGGCGGACTGCTGGTCGCCGAGAAGATTCTCTACCCGCGCAAGGATGGCCCGGCCAGCGCCAACCTGCAATCCTTGAACATGCTGGTGGTGACCGAAGGCAAGGAGCGCACCGCGGCCGAATATGAAGCGCTGCTGCGGCGAGCGGGATTTCGGGAATTTCACGCGCGATCGACCGGCCGCCACCTGGATGCCATGCTGGCCATTAAATAAGACAGGAGGACCTTGTGCACAACCACTCTCACCGTAGCCATCACGCGGACCCGTTCTCGCGTCGCGACTTTTTCCAGATCGCTCTGGGGAGCGCGCTCGCCGGCGCTTCGGTGCTGGAGCTTGGCTTCCATCGCGCGGCCTGGGCCCGGGCGCTCGCGCCTACGGCCAGTACCAAGCTCTTCGACATCGAGAAGGTCGCCGACGGCGTTTACGCCGCCATCGCCCGCGCGCAGGCGATGATCAACTCCAACGCGGCCATCTTCGTGAACTCCGAAGACGTGCTGGTGGTGGATGCCCACTCCAAGCCCTCTGCCGCCGCGTCGCTCATCGCCCAGCTCAAGAAAGAGGTCACCCCCAAGCCGGTGCGCTTCGTGGTGAACTCGCACTTCCACTGGGACCACCAGCAGGGCAACGCAGCTTACAAGTCGGCCGAAAGCAAGGTCGATTTCATCGCCAGCGAGCCGACCAAGCAGTTGATGGAGCAAGAAGCTCAAAAACGCTTGCAAGAATCGCTCGACGGCGTTCCCAAGCAGATCGACGCCCTCCAGGCGCGCCTGAGCAAAGCGTCCTCGGCCGGCGAAAAGGCGTTCTGCCGGGAGCAGATCCGCCAGCTCCAGGCCTACCAGGCGGAGATGAAGAGCTTCGAGCTGGTGCTGCCGACCCTCACCTTTGCCCGCTCGCACGTAATCAAAGACCGCGCGCACGATCTGCACGTGGAGTTTCACGGCCACGCGCACACGGCCGGCGACGTGGTGGTGTTTTGCCCGCAAAAGCGCGTGGTCGCCACCGGCGACATGATCCACGGCTTCCTGCCCTACATCGGCGACGGCTACCCCAAGGCGTGGGCGAAGACGATGGACTCGGTGGCGCAGCGCGACTTCGCCCAGCTCATCGGCGGCCACGGCCCGGTGCAGCACAACCGCGAGCGCATGATGGGCATGAAGAACTACATCGAGGAGCTGGTGGGGCGGGTGGAACAAGGCAAGCGGGCCGGCCGCTCGCTCGCCGAGCTGCAAAAGACGATCACCGTGGCCTCGCTCAACTCTCTGCAAGCGAATGGATATAAAGAATATGTAGTGGCCAATCTCTACAAGTTTTTCCCCAACTACGGCCCCGCCCGTCCGCTGCAGGAAGACGTGAACATCAACATCGGCGAGGTCTACAAGAACCTGGACCGCGTTTAGGCCCGGCGTCACACGTCACGCGCTCAGAATCCGATACCGAGCCACGACCGTTAGGGAGTGGTTGCGGGGCGCGAGCAATGCTGTCATGCTGACGCCCCCTCCAGCGCTTCCTTCGCCGCCGCCACCGTGTTGCAGTGGATGGCGACCGTGTCTTCCACCTGGACCGCATAGCCGCCGGCGAGCGTAATGGCCACGCCAGCCCCGGCGCGGCGCGCGGCCCCGATGACAAGCTTGTCCCGGCGCCCGAGCCCCTCCATCGTCAGTGACAGGCCTCCCAGTTGGTCCTGGTAATAGGGATCGGCTCCAGCCAAATAAAAGACAAGTTGCGGCCGGAAGCTTTCGACTGCCGGAACGTAGCGGGCCGAAAGGGCTACCAGGTAATCTGCGTCGCCGGTGCGGTCGTCGAGGTGTATGTCGATGTCGCTCTCCGGCTTCTCCGACGGGTAGTAGTCGTACTGATGAATGGAAATGGTAAACACCGAGTTATCGCCCGCGAAAATGGCGGCTGTGCCGTTGCCCTGGTGTACGTCGCAATCGATCAGCAGTGCCCGCTCGATGGCCTTCTCGGCTTGCAGCCGGCGGATGGCCACGGCCACGTCGTGGATGGCGCAGAACCCTTCGCCGTGGTCGGGAAAGGCGTGGTGAAAGCCGCCGCTGATGTTCATGGCCAGGCCGTCGGCCAGCGCCCGGCGCCCCGCTAGAATCGTCCCGCCGGTCGCCAGCCACACCGCCTCGACCATCTGCCGCGAGTAAGGAATTTCCATCTGAATGATTTCGTGGTAACTGAGCGTGCCGGTCTTGAGGCGCTGCACGTAGCCGGGCTCGTGGACGAGCAGAATATCTTCGTCGGTAGCGGGCGTGGGCTCCAGGAAGTCCTCCGGCGAGGCGATGCCGCTCTCGAGCAGCCGGTCGTGGATGAGCCGGTACTTCTGCGAAGGAAAAACGTGCTGGCCCAGGTTGAGGTCGTAGCGGTTGGAGTAGACCAGCTTGAAGGGAAGCATCAGGAACTGTGCGCGGCGGCATGAGCCTGCAGCGCGGTCACCGCAGCCACATAAAAAATCTCGTCCGCCGAGCAGCCCCGCGAGAGGTCATTAGCCGGCTTGTTCAATCCTTGCAGGAACGGCCCCAGGGCGAGCGCGCCGCCGAGCCGCTCGGCCAGCTTGTAGCCGATGTTGGCGGCGTCGAGATCAGGAAAGATGAGCACGTTGGCGCGCCCGGCCACCGGCGAGCCAGGCGCCTTCGAGCGGCCCACGGCCTCCACCAGCGCGGCGTCCACCTGCAATTCGCCGTCGACGCACAACTGCGGCGCGCGCTCGCGAACGATCTTCACCGCCTCGACGACCTTGTCGGCCATCGGGTGCTTCGCGCTGCCCTTGGTGGAAAAAGAGAGCAGCGCCACGCGCGGCTCGGCCTCGAGAAACGTGCGGGCATTTTCGGCGGCGGCGATGGCAATGTCGGCCAGGTCCGCAGAGCTGGGGTTGGGGTTGACGGCGCAGTCGGCGAAGGCGATGCCACGGCCATCGCGAAACACCATGAGCATGAAGCTGGAAATAAGCCGAAAGCCCGGCCGCACGCCGACACAATGCAGCGCCGCGCGCACCGTCTCGGCGGTGCTGTTGACGGCGCCGCCCACGCAGCCGTCGGCGTCGCCGTTGGCGAGCATCAAATCGGCAAAGTAGAGCGGCCGATGCGCGACTTCGGCCGCCTCTCGCTCGGTGACGCCCCGAGCCTTGCGCCGCTCGTGATAGATGGCGGCGTAGCGGGAGAGCTTTTCCGATTTCTCCGGCTCGACGAAGGCGACCCCGGCCAAGCCCTCGCGCGCCGGGCCGATCAAGATCGGCTGCACGATCTTTTCCTGCGCCAGGCGCGCCGCGGCCACCAGCACCCGCTCGTCGGTCCCCTCTGGAAATACAATCCGCTTCTGCAGAACGCGCGCTCGCGAGACCAGCTTCGTCGTGAAGTCCTCGATGGACATACAAGCATCTTACTATCTACCATGTGAAATCCGGGAGGACACGCGAGTCATGCGACAGCTCATTTACGCGATGCAGTTTAAGGGTTCGGCCGGGCCGCTGAGCGCATCGAACGCACGGAAGGCGGCCACCAGCGCGCCGAGCTGCTCCATCACCAGCATCGTCGGCGCGCGAGGATTGAGCGGCAGCATCGAGCCTGCGGCCGGCGGTACGGCGACGTTCGAGTCGGAGGTGACTATCACCGGCCACGATTCGTTTCAGGAGAAAGGGACCATCACCTTCGGGGCCGGCAACCGGCTGCGCTTCAGTACCGTGGGCGAGGGACACACGGGGCCCAGCGCGGACCCGGCGCTGCGGCACGGCGCGGTGATGTGGCGGATCGATGGCGGCGAAGGGCAGTTTGCCGGGGCGAGCGGGCTGATCACGTCGAATTTCACCTTCGGCCCCGGCGGCGAAGTGGTGGACAACCAATTTGGATTGATTTTTGTCAAGTGATCAGAGCGGCGCGAGGAGTCGTTTTCCCCGGCAAATCGTCAGCCGGCTCACGATCCGCTGCTTCGCCGTGACCGCGTTTTTCTGCGAATCGACCAACTGAAACTCGCCCTCCTCGATGGCCAGCAGCGCAATGTCGGCCGGGCCGCCCAGGCGCAGTCTCCCCAGGCCGTCTACGCGGCCCACCACTTTTGCCGGATTGGCCGTGGTGCGCAGCAGCACGTCGTCGAAGCTCATCCCCAGATACATCAGCTTTGACATGGTGGTGGGCAGATCGTACACCGGGCCGTTGATGTTGAGGTTGTAAATGTCGGTGGAGATGGAATCGCACACGAAGCCCGCATCGAGGCACTTGCGCGCCGCTGCGAAGTTGAAGCTGCCCAGGCCATGGCCGACGTCGAACAGCACGCCGCGCGCCCGTGCTTCGGCGACGCCCGGCTTGAGCTTGCCCTGCGCGTCCACCAGGCCCAGCGTGTGGCCGTTGTAGCAGTGCGTGACCACGTCGCCCGATCGCATTAGCGCCATCACCTCCGGCGTCTCGGGCGGCGCGAAGCTGATGTGCGCCATCAGCGGCAGCTTGTACGCGTCGCAAAGCTCGCGTGCGATTTTCAGAAAATCGAGGCTGTAGCGGCCGTTCATGTTCGAGCCAACCTGGAATTTCACGCCGATGAGGAGATCGCGGTTGGCGACAGCGGTTTCCCCGGTCGGCCGCATCACGCTGCGGACGTATTTCACCTCGTCGATATCGGGATTGCGCTCACTAGGATACAGGTAGACATAGGCGAAAATGCGCGCCTGCGAAGGCTCGATGATGAAGCGCTTGAAACCGGGAAACGTGTCGTAGCCGAAGCTGCCGGCGTCCACCCAGGTGGTGACGCCGGAGCGCGCGCCGACGCGATCCGCCTCGATGCCGAGGCCCGTGCCTCCCAAGTAGCAGTGGGTGTGCAGGTCGACCAGCCCCGGCGTCACGTAGAGGCCGCTGGCGTCGATCACGTCGCGAGCGCGCTCGGGCGGGATGCTCGATTCGATGGCGGCGATCTTGCCGTCGAGAATGGCGACGTCGGCGCGGGCGCGAAATCCGCGGCCCGGATCGCGAACGTCCCCGTTGCGGATCAGGATGTCGTAACCGCGATTACCGCGATTAGTTTGGGCGGGCGCAAGCGAGGCGGCCGCCGCCCCGCCGGCCGCGAGCAGGAATTTTCTGCGATTCATGACGCTGCGGATTTTAGCACACCGGCGCGTGTGGCAATGCTGCGTCCGCCCGATCGCACGCCTGCGCGCGGCTTCGAACCCTGTGCCGAGGCCCGCCCCGCCTATGCGAGTAATTGTTCCGCGAGCCAGACGATGTACTCGCTGTTGCGCCGCTGCACTTCTTGCAGCAGATCGGCGGGCAGCTCGTCGAGCTTTTCCTTGAAGAAGCGCTGGTCGCCGCCGGGGTCTGCCGTGTCGCGCGAGCCGACCAGGTTGCCGATCCAAAAAACCAGGAACAGGTTCCCGTCCACGCGGCCCTTGCGCCGGTCGCCGAGAGAGTAAGCGAGGCCGCGGCCGCGATAGATGCGCGCCAGCTCGCTCTCCTCGCCGAACGCGCCGGCAGCGGCGAACTCGACGCAGCGGTCCACCATGCGCTCGTACAGCTTGCGCCACGGCGAACCCGCCGGCTGCTCGGAAAGCACGTCGAGCAACTGAAGCTGCAGCTCGCCCGAAATCTTATAGTTCACGCGGCCGCCGGTCGAGTGGCCGATCATCTGGAGCACGGCCGCCTGCTTGCCACTGCCCGAGTGGATACTGAGAGTACCATCGAAGAACCGCGCCACCTCGGCCAGCTCGCGCACGCGCGCGCCCAGCTCCTCGACGGGCCGCCCGCCGAACTCGCTCTTCACGCGCGGCAGCAGCTCCGGCCACATCTTGTGAGCGACGTATGCGGCGAGCGCGTCGGACGTCTCCGGGTACGCCTGGCGCTTCTTGAAGCCGAGGTTGGGCGGCACCAGTTGCGCCCGCCGGCCCCGCGCGGCGAGCCAGTGCATGTAGAAGATCAGCTCGCGCGCGGTGGTCAGCGTGTCCGCCTCGTCGATGGACGGCTCGAAGTCGAACTCCACCGCGCGGCCGCTTTCGCGCTTGGCCTGCTGGATGTAATCGAAAAGCTGCTCGTTGAGCTTGAGACTCTGGCTGAACTTCACGGCCAAACGGCAGATTTCCGCGGGGCTAAAAGAATATGTGCGGCCGGCGATTGGGAAGGGCCGCGAGAACTCGCTGAGTACCCAGGAGCGCTCTTCGGGCGAAAGGATGCGTTCAAACTCGCGCTCGACTTCAGCGTCGTTCCAAGCCCGCGGGTGGCGCGTGTCGGCCTCCAGGCGAAACAGGCGCGATGTGTCGGTGGTGAACTTGGTGTAGCCGGTGGCGGCGCGGATGGCGGCTTTCGTCTGGTCGATGGAGCGCGCGATCTCGGCGTCGCTCGCCCCGCTGATGATGAAGTGGTCGGCCTCGGCGTTGTACCCCGCTCGCCAGCCGGCGCGAATCGCTGCCCACAGCCCGGCGTGGTAGAGGTGCTCGATCGACACGCGCGTGTGGCCGATCTCGGTTGGGTTCTCCCCGCTGCGCGAGGCCAGCCGCTCGTCGGTGGTCATCTCGCGCGTCGCCGAAAGCTGCACGGTGCTGGCCATGTTCACGCCCTTGGCCGCCAGGATTTTGCCGAAAGCGTCGAAGGCGGCGGGCAGCGAGATTTCCGGGTGCCGGTTGCCCACCGCCACCGCCGACAGGTCTTTTTGCGGCCGCGGCAGGAACGCACGGTTGATGGTTTCGGCAAAATGCCGCACAGCTTCGCGGTCGGCGGAGGCGAATGGGAGCACATCGATGCCGTCGGGCCGGCAGCGCAGCAGGTGCGGGCCCTTGCAGTCAGCGGCGAGATAATAGATCTTGGGCGACTTGGGGTCGCGCTCGAGCGAAGCGTAATGCGCGCGCAAACCATCCCCTTGCGGCCCCGCTTTGGCTGCCTCGCGCCGCACTTCGTCGGTCAGCTCGCAGTTCCGAACCTTGCTGTTGAGGTAGGTATTGATACCACGCAGAGCGTTTTCCATTTTTACTTGCTCGTCGCGGCTTTGCCCGCGCCGTTGGACTTTTCGAGCAGCGCCTTCACGTCGTCCGGCAGGTCGAAGCGGTTCCCGGGCAGCCCGGCGTTGTACTCGATGGAGCTGATGGTAATCAGAAACTCCTGGCCGATGGCTACCTGCCGCACCTTGGTGGCGCTCAGGATTCCGTTCACCGCCTTGTATTCGCTGACGGCGATCTCCGCCGGAATCTCGCCCATGGCCGTCTTGACGATCTTGCTCGCCTTCACCAGCAGGTGAGTCTTTTTGTCGTAGTAGCGCGTTTCGGGCCGGCCTTCGTTGGGCGTGAGGATTACCTTGTAGCAGGCGGTGCCGTCGACGTCCTCCTCGCCGGCCAGCTCGGCTTTCTTGAAGAGGTCGCGCCAGTCAGCGTTGAAAGCAGCTTCGCGCAGGGCGGCGGCGCGCTCCTCCCCCTGCTTGATGCGCGGGCCTTGCAGCGCCGAGCGCTCCCAGGCTACCTCGCCGTCGGTCCCCTGCTCGATCTTGCCCACGCCCGGAATCTCTGCCAGGTTGTAGCTCTTGCCGCCCTCAGCTTTATACGAGGTCAGCGCCGCCTTCAGGCCTTTGCCGACGAACTCCATGGTCCCCGTCGTGATTTCGTTGTGGACTTTCTTGTACGCGGCGCGCCCCCCGGTTGCCTCCACGTACTGATCGAGGATCGTCTCGGCCTTGGGCGGCGCTGGAGCCGCCGCCGGCGCGCGGACACCCACGGTAACCCAGGCAAGTAGAACGGTCCCAGAAACAAGCCGGGCCGGCAATGTTGAGTAAATCACTGTGCCTCCTTGGTTTGGCGAAGCCAATCAGCGGCGGCGTCAATCACCGGGTCGCGCCCGGCGAGCAGCGCCTCGCGGCTCAGCGGCGCTTCAACATCCGGAGTGACGCCCACGCCCTCCAGCGGCTTGCCGCCTTCGGAAATATAGTTGGCGATCGCATACTGAAAGCCGTCGCCGTTCGGGAGCCGTTCAAACACCGAGGGCAGCGCGGCGCCGGCCGTCCGCGTGCCGAAGATGCGCGCGCGGTGCAGGTCCTTCATCCCCTCGGCGAAGATCTCCGAGGTCGAGGCGGAGTTCGAGTCCACCAGAATCGCCAGGGGCTTGCCGAACGTTTCCAGGCGCGGGTTCACCACGAACTTCAGCGGCGCCTCTCGGGTATACATAGTGCCTAGTTCCTGGCCTGCGTGGTCGAGGAACCAGCCGGCCATGCCCATAGCCATCACGCCGATGCCGCCGGGGTTGCCGCGCAGGTCGATGATCATGCCGCGGCAATCCGCGCAGGACTTCACTCCATCGGCGAACGCCGCCATCAGCCGCGCCGGGTCTAGAAAGAAGTTGAAGCGGATGTAGCCGATGTTGCCGCCGAGCCGGTGCGATTCGATCCACACGTAGCGGACCGGCAGATAGCCGAACTGGACCCGCGCGCCTCGCGGCTGCTCGCGGGCAATCTCCACCGAAACAGTCTTGTCTTGTCCATCCAGAAACTCGATGCGCACTTTCTCGCCGGCTTTTCCATCAAGCTTGGAGGTGACCGCGCGCGAGAGCATCAGCCCCTGCATGGTCGAGTTCTTGTAAGTTTCGGCCACTTTGCGCAGCACCGGCTCGAGCGCGGCTCCGTCGATCCTGACAATCTGCCAGCCGGGGTGGACGTCGCCCGCCTGGGCCGGCGAGCCGTGCTCCACGGAAGTGACGAGCGCGTTGCCGCCGATCACGCGCACGTCGATGCCGACTGTTCCCTCGCCGCTTTCTTCTCGGCCGGCTCCTGGGCGGGGGCCGATGTCTTCGTAAACCTCGGCGGGGACAATGCCGAAATGCGTCTGATGCAGCCGGCTGATCATGTCGTTCATCGCCGCGCGCGCCTCGGTCATCGTGCCGGCCTGTTCCACTTTGGGCCGCAGTTCGTTGCGAGCGGCGTCCCAATCCACGCCGCCGAGCTTGGGGTCCCAGTGGTGGTCGCGAATGGCGCTCCACACGTAATCAAACGACTCGACGTTGAGCCGCCGCTGCTCGGCCGTGAGCGCCGGCGCTGTTGCCGCCCGCGCCGCCACCAGAACGGCCAGCACCGGCCAGAGCACTGCAATCGGAAGCCGCAATGGTGGGGAACGCCGCATGAAGACTACAAATATTCTACACTACGGGAGCGAGTCGCCCTGATGCCCCGCGCGTTGTTGGGTTTGCTTCTTCTTTCGCTGCTCGCTTCCGCGCAGCCGTTGGTTCTCGGGACCTACCCGCAAAAATTCCGAGCGTTCTATCCGCTCGGCGATCCGGCCGCGCCGAAG
>DASQHK010000490.1:0-4834 GCA_035632135.1 Bryobacterales bacterium | reverse complement strand
CTGCTCCATCTCCTCAAAACCGTCACCGACCCCTGGCAGCTCGTGCAGTTCCTGCGCGGCTGGCCCGCCTACGCGATTCTGTTTGCCATCGTCTTCTCGGAAACCGGCCTGCTGGTCGGCTTCTTCCTTCCCGGCGACTCTCTCATGTTCACTGTCGGCGTGTTCGCCGGCGCCGGCCACCTCGATATCCTGTGGGTCAACCTCATCCTGATGGCCGCCGCCATTCTCGGCGACAGCTTCGGCTACCTGCTCGGCCGCCAGACCGGCCCCCGCATCTTCTACCGCGAGGACTCCCGCTTCTTCCACAAGCGCCACGTCGAGCGGACGCACCGTTTTTACCAGAAGCACGGCGGCAAAACCATCATTTACGCGCGCTTCATCCCCATTATCCGCACCTTTGCGCCTTACATCGCCGGGGTCGGCCGCATGGACTACCGGCGCTTCGTCGCCTTCAACGTCTGCGGCGGCATCGGCTGGGTGTTCGCCATCAGCATGCTGGGCTACCTGCTCGGCAATGTGTCTATTATTAAGAACAACTTTGAGAAGGTCATCCTGCTCATCATCTTCCTGTCGATCCTTCCCGGCATCATCGAGGTGTGGAGACACCGCCGCGCCGCCCGCCGCCCCGAAAAGGAAAACGAAGAAGTTCCCGTCGCCGCCTCCACTGGCCGCGACTAGCGCGGCGGGCCGCCAAACTCCGCAATCCTTGTGTAGACCGATCCTCCCGCCGCCAGCGTGCTCTCATAGAGGTAAAAGCGCTCGGCGCGAAACGCCCCGAACGCCACCGCGCCGTCTTCCTGCAGCTTGCCGATCGTCTCCCGCAGTCCGTCCAGGCGAGCATCTTCGGGCACGCGCGCCAGCGTCAAGTGCGGCGAATACGCCCGCTTCTCCCGCGCGATCCCCAGCGGCTCCAGAGCGGCCTCGATCCGCGCCGCCAGCTCCGCCAGCTCCGCTCCGGCCTCGACTCCCGCCCAGAACACGCGCGGCCCCCGCGCATTGGGAAAAAATCCGAGCCCCGCCACGCGCGCTTCGATCGGCGCCATCGCCACGCCGCCCAGCGCCGCCCGCAGCTCCTCCAGCCTCTCGCCCGGAAACTCCCCGATGAACTTCAGCGTCAGGTGCAAATTCTCCGCCGGGCTCCATCGCAGTTTCGCCGCCGGCCGCAAGCGCTCGAGCAGCTCCACCAGCTTCGCTTCCACCTCGCGCGACAAGTCCAGCGCTGCAAACAGCCGCATGGCCGCCATATTAGCGCAGGGCCCGGCCTGTGGAGGCGAACGAGAAATTCCCGGGGGCACTGGCGTAACATAATCACAAGGAGCCATCATGCATTCACCACGCGAAGTGAACCGCCGCACCGCCCTCTCGCTCGGCCTCGCGGCCGTGGCGACGCCCGCCGCGCTCGCCGCCCAGAGCAAACCCTCCTGGGACCCCGACCAGGGCGTCACCGCCCCGGAAGACCTCATGAAGGAGCACGGCGTTCTCAACCGCTGCCTGCTCCTTTACGAAGAAGGCATGCGCCGCCTGGCCTCGAAGGGAGAGGTTTCGCCCGAAGTCTTCCATAACACCGCCGATCTCATCCGTGTTTTCGTCGAGCAGTATCATGAGAAGAACGAGGAGAACTACATCTTCCCTGAGTTCGAGCGCGCCAAGAAGCTGGTCGATCTGGTCAGTACTCTCAAGACCCAGCACCAGGCCGGCCGCAAGGTCACCGCTGAAATTCTCCGCCTGTCGGAGCCCGCGGCCTTCCGCTCCGCCGAGAACCGCCAGCAGCTCGCCGCCGCCTGCCGCCGGTTTATCCGCATGTACCGCCCCCACGAGGCGCGCGAGGATACGGTCCTGTTCCCCGCTCTGCGCACGATCCTGCCGCCCGACCGCGTCGCTTCGCTCGGCGACCGCATGGAAGAATCCGAGCACAAGGTTCTGGGCGACGAAGGCTTCGAGCGCAGCGTGGACAAAGTCGCCGGCCTCGAAAAGCAGCTTGGCATCTACGACTTGAAGCAGTTCACGCCGAAGGTTTAAGGCTTCTTGATCCGTATCCATCGGCGCCCGCGAGCCCGCAGGCCGCGAAGCCCGCGCGGTTCCATTCCCTCCCGCCGCCGAATCCGCTATAATGGAAAGTCAAGTTCGCCTCCACTGGACTTCCACTGGAGAAATCTGGAGAAAATAGGAATGTCATCGGTTGAAACGCTTCCTGCGCAGTCTTCCGCCTTGCCCGTCCACCCCGATCTCATCAACGATTTCAGCATTCAAGTCGCCACGGTCAACGGCTCCGGCAGCCAGACAGCCAACCTCGTCCTGCTGCGCTCTTTGTTCCAGATGGGCATCCCCGTCTCGGGCAAGAACCTGTTTCCGTCCAACATTGCCGGGCTGCCCACCTGGTATACGGTCCGCGCCAGCAAGCACGGCTTCATCGGCCGCAAGAAGGAAATCGGCGTCCTGGTGGCGATGAATCCCGAGACCGCCGAAGAAGACGTCCGCAACCTCGAGGCCGGCGCCGCCGCCATCTATGACGCGCCGCTGGGCCTCAACCGTCTCCGCAGCGATCTCCACTTTTATCCCGTTCCCTTCGATAAGCTCGTCACGCCGGTCTGCCCGGATGCCAAGCTCCGCCGGCTGGTGCGCAACATGATTTACGACGGGATCCTGGCGCATCTGCTCGGCATCGACCTGGAGGAGATCCACAAAGCCCTCTACAAGCAGTTCAAGAAAAAGGTCAAGGCCGCCGACCTCAACTGGAAAGCCGTGCTGGCGGGCGTGGAATATGCCAAGCAGAACCTGCCCAAGACCGATCCTTACCGCGTGGAGCGGATGAACGCGAACGGCAACAAGATCATTATCGAGGGCAACGCCGCCGCGGCGCTGGGTTCCATTTTCGCCGGCGTCACCGTCGTCACCTGGTACCCGATCACGCCGTCTTCTTCGCTTTGCGAGACGCTCATTGATTACGCGCGCCGCTACCGCATCGATCCGGAAACCGGCAAGGCCACCTTCGCCGTGGTGCAGGCCGAGGACGAGCTGGCCTCGATCGGCATGGCCATCGGGGCGGGCTGGGCCGGGGCGCGCTCCATGACCTCGACCGCCGGCCCCGGCATCTCGCTGATGTCCGAGTTCGTGGGGCTCGGCTACTACTCCGAAATCCCCACGGTCATCTTCGATGTGCAGCGCGTGGGCCCCTCGACCGGCCTGCCCACCCGTACCTCGCAGGGAGATATACTCTCCACCGCCTTTCTCTCCCACGGCGACACCAAGCACCCGCTCTTGTTTCCCTGCTCGCCCGAAGAGTGCTTCAGCATGGCCATGGACGCCTTCGACCTGGCCGAAGGGCTGCAAACCCCGATCTTCGTCATGATGGACCTCGACCTGGGCATGAACTACTGGATGGCCGAGCCGTTTGAGTACCCCAAGCGTCCGCTCAAGCGCGGCAAAGTGCTCACCGCCGCCGATCTCGACCGCCTGGGCGGCTTCGCCCGTTACAAGGACGTGGACGGCGACGGCATCGGCTATCGGACGCTGCCCGGCACCGAGCATCCGGCCGCCGCCTACTTCGTGCGCGGCTCCGGCCACAACGAGAAGGCCATCTACTCGGAGCGCCCCGACGATTACATCCGCAACATGGACCGCCTGAACCGCAAGTTCGAGACGGCCCGCAGCATGGTGCCGAAGCCGGTGGTGGAGGAAGACGCCCGCGCCCGAGTCGGCCTGATCGGCGTCGGCACCACGCACTGGGCGCTGGTGGAGAGCCGCGACCAGCTCCGGCGCGAGTTCGACCTCCCGGCTTCCTACATGCGCCTGCGGGCCTTCCCGTTCAACCAGCAGCTCACCGACTTCATCCGCCAGCACGACCGCGTCTACGTGGTCGAGCAGAACCGCGACGCGCAGCTCCTCGATCTGATGCGCCTGGACGTCGATCCGGCTCTGCACACGCGCCTGCGCAGCGTGCGCTACTACGGCGGCCTGCCCATCGACGCGCGCACGATTACCGACGAAATCATGCAACAGGAGGGAATGTGAGTACCGTCGCCACCCCGCCTCCGGCCGGCAAGAAAGTGAACCGCATCGGCCTGGAGGTAACCGGTTACAAAGGAAACAAGACCACTCTGTGCGCCGGCTGCGGCCACAACGCCATCTCGGAGCGCATTATCGAAGCGTGCTTTGAGATGGGCGTGGCGCCCTGGCGGGTAGTGAAGCTCTCCGGCATCGGCTGCTCGTCCAAATCGCCGGCCTACTTTCTCGGCATGGCCCACGGCTTCAACGCCGTGCACGGCCGCATGCCTTCGGTCGCCACCGGCGCCATGCTGGCCAACCGCAATCTGCTGGCGCTGGGGGTTTCGGGCGACGGCGACACGGCCTCCATCGGCATCGGCCAGTTCGTGCACCTGATGCGCCGCAATCTGCCTATTATCTATATCATCGAGGACAACGGCTGCTACGGCCTCACCAAGGGCCAGTTCTCGGCCACCGCCGACGTGGGCTCCAAGCTCAAGACCGGCGTGATCAACGACCTGCCTCCGGTCGACACCTGCGCCCTGGCCATCGAGCTGGGCGCCACCTTCGTCGGCCGCTCTTTCTCCGGCGACAAGAAGCAGCTCTCCGCCTTGCTGCACGCCGCCATCTCCCATCGCGGCACCGTCATGCTCGACGTCATCTCGCCCTGCGTCACCTTCAACGACCACGAGGGCTCGACCAAGAGCTACAGCTACATGCGGGACCACGAGGATCCGCTGCACGAGATCGACTTCGTCCCCTTCTTTGAGGAAATCGACATCGAGATGGATCCCGGCACCACGCGCGACGTGACCCTGCACGACGGCTCGCACATCCGCCTGAAGAAGCT
>DASQHK010000489.1:0-2859 GCA_035632135.1 Bryobacterales bacterium | reverse complement strand
TCTACCTGCCCGCTTGGAAACCGCATGGCGCGCTGTCGGCTGCTTTCATCGCGCCGGTGGGCCACTGGCCGGAAGGGAAGACCTTCGAAGACTACCAGCGGCTGGGGATGGAGATGGCGCGGCACGGCTACGCGCTGCTGGTCTACGACCCGATCGGACAGGGGGAGCGGCTGGAATACCTGGACCCGGTGACGGGCCGCGACCGCGTGGGCGGGTCCGGCACCACGGCGCACACGCTGGTGGCGCAGCAGTGCTTTCTGATCGGCGAGACGCTGACGCGCTACTTCGTGTGGGACGGGATGCGGGCCATCGATTACCTGCTGACACGGCCGGAACTGGACCACGCGCGTATCGGATGCATCGGAGGCTCGGGCGGCGGCACGCTGACGCGCTTCATCAGCGCGGTGGATGAGCGGGTCAAAATCTCGATACCGGTGGTCAGCGCTGCGTCGAAGGGAGGAGTTGCCGGAGCGGCCGACGGGGAACAGAACCTGCCCGGCAACGTGTTTGCGCGCATCTGGAGCCGGGACCAATGGTGGCTCGTGCCGCCGCGGCCGCTGCTGAACCTGAATGCCAGCGAGGACCACAGCTTCCAGACGGCGCTGGCCTCGCTGACCGAGCTGAAGCAGGCCTATCGGCTGTTCTCGCGCGAGGGGGACGCGGTGGCGCTCGAAGCGCAGGGGCGGCACGGCATCATCGACGAGATGCGGCAGTCGGCGTATCAATTTATCGACCGGTTTTGGGGCGACGTGAAGGGCGAGCCGGTCCGGACGGTGAAGGTGGGCCAGGGAACGCTGGAGAAGCCGGAGGCGCTGTGGGCGACCGAGACAGGGCAGGTCATTACTTCACTGGGTGGAACTACCGTGTTCGACATCAACCGGCAGCGGGCGGGCGAGTGGCTGCTGGGGGCGCGCACGCGGGTCGAGCCGGGCGAGATCCGGCAGTTCGCAGGGGTTTCGCCGACGGTGTTTCCGTACAATGTGCGGGCCGCCGGCGTTGTGGAGCGGAGCGGGTACACGGTGGAAAAGGTGGCGCTGGAGAGTGAGCCGGGCATTTGCGTGCCCGGCTTGGTGTGCAAGCCCAAGAGGGAGGGAAAGCGGCCGGCCGTGCTGTTTCTGGACGACCGCGGCAAAGCGGCGGAGGCGGGGGCGGGCGGAGAGCTGGAGCAGTTGGCGCGGCGCGGATTCGTGACGCTGGCGATCGATGTGCGCGGGGTGGGAGAGACGGCGCCGGCGGACGCTGCCTATGCGGCCAATCGCACGCCGGAGCGGATGCACCGGGACTTTTTCTTCAACCCGGCGGCGAACCTGGCGCGGGGGGCGATGAATCTGGGACGGTCGCTGCTGGCGATGCGGGTGCAGGACGCGCTGGCGGCGATGCAGTATCTGGCCACGCGGCCGGATGTGAACGCCGGCGACGTGACCGTGCTGGGGCACGGCGAGGGCGGCGTGATCGCCATCTTTGTGGCGGCGCTCGACGGGCGCGTGCGGCGGGCGGTGGCGGACCGCGCGCTGGTCGATTTCCGCGCCCTGCTGGAGAACCGCTATTACGCGCAGCCGAGCAGCCTGTTCGTGCCGGGGATTCTGCGGCGGTTTGACCTGCCGCAAGTGGCGGCGGCCGCGGCCCCGCGGCAAGTATTACTGATTAATACCGTGGACGGGATGCGGCGGCGGCTGGCGCCCCAGACCGTGCGGATGCGTTACAACGACGCGGCCAATGTGGAGGCGATCGTCGATGATTACCCGGGGACGCTGATCGAAGTGGCGGTGGGGAGCGAGCGGCTATGAGGGTATCGCGGGCGGCGCTGGCAGCGGCATTCGGGCTGGCGCTCGGGTGGGCGCAGTTTCGCGAGTCGGGATTGCCCGGGCTGGCTGCCCATCTGGAGCTGGCCACGGAGCCGCAGATGCCGGCGCGGGTCTATCTTTTCAAGGATGGGAAGCCGTTTCGGCTGAGTCCGGTTGGGGCGCTGCTGCCGCTCAAGGTCGATCTGTTTTACCGGGAGCGGATGTGGCGGTCGAGCGCGGCGCCGGAGACGCTGGAAGTCACCTGCAACGAGGAATCCCACTTCATTCTGCTGCATGGGCGCGCCAAATTTGATCTGCCGGCGGGCCAGTACCGCGTAGAGGCGTACCGGGGGCTGTTTTACACGCCGGTGTCGGAGGAGTTTGAGCTGCGGGCGGGCGAGACGCGGCGCGTGGCCCTGCGGCTGCGCGACTGGACGGGGGGCCGCGCGCGCCAATGGCTTTCGGGCGACGACCACATCCACCTGACGCGGTCGCGCGAGGACGACGCGGTGTTTCTGGGGTGGCTCGAGGCCGAGGATCTTTCGGTGGGGAACTTTTTGCAATTGCAGCGGCAGATGGATGCGGCGGTGCAGTATGCGTTCGGGCCACAGGGCGAGGCGCGGCGGACGGGGCGCTCGGTCCGGCCGGGGCAGGAATCGCGCAGCCAGTTTTACGGGCACATCAACCTGCTGGGCGGACGGGAGATCGTGCGGCCGTTAAGTATTGGGGCGATGTATGCGAACTCGCCGGAGGCGTACCCGTTTCCGGCCGTGGTGTTCGGGCGCGGGCGAAGCCTGGGGGCGACGGTGGGCTACGCGCACTTCAACGGCTCTATGCCGCACTCGACGCTGCTGATGGACCTGGCGCTGGGGCACATCGATTTCGTGGAGGTGCTGCAGTTCAGCGTGCTGAAGACGGACGCCTGGTACGAGCTGCTGAACGCCGGGCTGCGGGTGACGGGGATTGCCGGCAGCGACTTTCCGGTGCCGCTGAATAACCGCAAGCCGTGGCCGCGGTGGCTGCCGCTGCTGGGCGAGGAGCGGACGCTGGTGAAGGCCGATGCTCCGCCCGGCAC
>DASQHK010000488.1:0-4706 GCA_035632135.1 Bryobacterales bacterium | reverse complement strand
CGGGCGCGCTGCATATCCAGCGGATACGGCTCGCGAGCGCCCGGATGCCCCATCGACATCCCCATGTCGCCCGGCCCCCACTCCGCGAAGCCGATGCCCGGCACGGCGGTGCTCTTCTCGGTATTAGCCAGAGCGTATTTGTCCTCGACCTTGATCCCCAGCAGGATCTCGCCTTCGGGATTGAGCGGCCACACGTCGGCCTTGCGCAGGTACTCGGCCGTGGGAACGCCCCAGACGTGCGCGGCGCGGTCCTGTCCTCCGCTGCCGCGACGGCCTTCCGGCGCCTCGGGATTCACGCCGATGCGGTTGAAAGGGTAGCGCGCGGAGCGCACCATCACGCGGATGGCGCCCGGGTCTCCGGCGTGGCAAAGGTGAATGCCGTGTGCGCCCATATCGAGCGTCTGGTGGATCATCCAGTAGTTCGCCTGCATGGTGGCTTCGTCCCAGCCGCCCACCGGCAACTGCGGAATAACTGCCGGCGTGCGATGGCCGCTCTTGGTGGGGCCGCCGTCCTCCAGCCCGCGAATGAATTCGCCCAGCGCCGTGATGTCGAAGGGGCCGTGCTCCATGTCGTAAATGATCGTGTCGGCCCAGGTTTGCGCCATCTTGCGCCCTTCATTGTAGCCGCCAGTACCCATCGTGTAATACATAGGCTGGCCGGACTCCAGCAGCTCGATGGCTTTGTTGATGCGCTTGGGCTTCGCCGCCGGCGGCGCGGCGGCGCTGCGCTCGAGCGCCATCATCAGGCTGCCGCCCAGCCAGGGAGCGATCAGCGCCGATCTTCGGGTCATAGCGTCCTCCTGTTCGGGGCTATCATACACTTTCGATGCGCGGGGAAGTCAACGCGCCGGTCTTTGCCGTTTACTGCGGCGACGGCCGGCCGCCGGCGCGAATCGTCCACAGATAGATCATGCGTCCGCCTATGTCCTGCTTCTTTTCGGGCTTCCAGTCGTCCATGTCGAAGCTGTGCGAGACGATGCGCGTGCCCGGGCGCAGCTCCTTCTGCAATTTCGGGCGAAGCTGGAGATTAATGTCGGGCAGCAGATAGAGCGTGACGACCGTAGCGTCATGAATATCGGCCGTGAACAGGTCGCCCTCGCGGAAGGTCACGCGGCCGGCGACGCCCGCCTGCTGCGCCTTGTGCCGGGCCTCTTTGATCCGCACAGGATCGATGTCCACGCCCACGGCCCGGGCGCCGAAATCTTTCGCAGCAGTGATCACGATGCGGCCGTCGCCGCATCCCAGGTCGTAAACCGTGTCGCTGGGTTTCACGTTCGCCAGCTTCAGCATCGCCACCACGACCTCTTGCGGCGTGGGCACGAAGGGCACGTCGGGATCTCGCGGCGCCGCCTGGGGCGCTTGCGCAAGAGCCAGGCTTGCGCACAACAAACCGGCCGGAATTTGCAGCAGACGCATCGCTCACCTCGGCGGCGCGAGTCGCTGAGGGCTTGCGCCGGTAACAAGCATTATAAGCTGCGCGGCGGAAGGGAGCGGCGATGCGGGGCGGCAGGCTGGCTTTGGGCTGCGGGCAGAGAGGTGGGAAAACAGGTTCTCTTGGGCGGGCGGGTCGCTAGGCGGTCCAGTGTTTCTGCTATCTCGACATGCTTGTGAAGAGCAGAAGGCCTCCTGCAACCGCCAGGTAACCCTCAGCGGGGGAAGGGGCCGAAGGTCGCTCAACGGCCAGGCTCATCGAGGAACATTGCGGCGGGGTAGCCCGGGGTCTTCCGCGCGTTAGTGGTTTGGTTCCGATGAGGGGAGGTCCAAACTCTTACTTTCATCATAGCGCGAGGGGCGAAAAAAACGGCCTTGACTGGAAGATGGCATTCGCCGTAACGCCCGGCAAGCGTAGAAGAAAGAAAAAATTCGGGACGTCGTGACCGGCCGCCACCAGCAAAGCGCGAGCTGGCCGGTTTCCCGTCGTGGGCGGTCAGTCTTGCGGGCCGGTTCGGCTGGCCATGAGCTTTTCTACATCCACGCACCCGAGATGCACGTGCGTGAGCTTTGTTCCGACTTCAGTCAGACCCATCTTGCCGGGAGCTATCTTGTGGCAAGTGGTGCAGCGGAATTCCTCGAAGCGCGCGGCCTTCCGCCGCTGCTGAATCGAGCGCCGATTCTCAGGTACCTGGACGATGACGGTCATTGCCGTCAGCATGCGAATGCATCCTTCGAAGTCCTGCGCCGCTTGCTTGCCCCTCTCAGTGAAGCCGAGCTTGCCCTCCCGGCCCATGGTGTGGCAGCTCTTGCAACCGTGTGCGTCGAACACGTAGCGGGCGAGCTCCCGCTGGCTTTTGCCCGCGGCGATCATCCGGTCCAGCGCCGCGCTGGACTCTTGCGCAGGGGATCCAGTCTTCGCGGCGCTGGGGGCGGCCTTGCTTTGTTGGACCGGCAGTGCCGTCTCGGGCAGGACCAAGATCAGCACCGCCGTTATGCCGCCCAGCAGGAGGGTAGAGAGGTGTTTCATACCCGATCCTCCCGAGAGTTTCAGAAGAGTCCTGCGTCCGCACGCGCCTGAATGTATTGCTGCACAGTCATCTGCTGCGTGCCGTCACCGATGACCAATACCTGCGCGGCCGGGTTGACTTTATTGGTCAGATACCAGTTCCACTCACTCACCGACAACTGACACGACGGCGTGGGAGGGTATGCGCCGCAACCCAAGTACTGTAGCTCGCTTTCCAGCAGCGAGGCGGACCGTGGCGACACGACCGGGCAAGGAGCGTTCACACCGGTCACACAGATGTTGCCGTCAAATAGATTCTTTCCAGGCGCGGCCATGTTGTTGATGTCGTGGCCGATGCCCCCGACGTGATCCACGGAGACCTGCACGGCGGGGTTCCCAACGGCGAGGTTTCGGCGAATGACGTTTCCGTTGACCGCGCTGCCGACGTTGATGCCGTTGGTGTTTCCGCTCGCGATGTTATCTTCGATGACATTGTCGCTGGTGTAAACGCCGATGCCGAAATCGCCACCGAAGGCGGTACCCTCGTATCCATTTCCCATAAGCCGGTTCCGACGGAGCCGGTGCCGAGTGCTGGAGCTAGTGCCAGCACCCCCGCCGGCCAGTCATATGCCGCCGCACCCGCCGGTCGTGATCCCGTTTCGTACGGAAACGTTGCCCTCCAGCTCGTTGCCCAGGCCCCCGTTCAGGATGATGCCGGACATGCAGTTAGTGGACGTCGTCACGCCCACGACTCTGACGCCGGTGGTGTTGAAAAGTCGGATACCATGGAACCTGAACTGTCGGACCAGACCGGGCCCTTGGATGGTCACGCCCGTCTGCTTGCTGGCCATGATTCCTGACTCGCCCGCGACTGGCCCCCCATTGCAGGGCGTTTGGGAATCCGCCTGCCCGGTCATGGTGAAGCCGTTCAAGCCCAGCGTGATATGGGACGCGCCGATCGCGATGCAGGGCGCGCCAGTGACGGTGCACGTCACATCGTCCACCAGTTCGCTGTCCTCGGTGATCGTCATCGTGGTAGAAATAGTCCCGCTGATCTTTGCCGCCTGGGCGATTCCGGCGCAGACAACAACGAGCGCGAGAAGAAAAGAGGTAAGGCGCGCAAACGTCTTAAGCCTATTCATTGTTTCCTCCTTCTCCAGCCAGAACTTCCGTCCTGGCGGGATTCCCGTTTTACAACTTGGGAGTATACACCAGATTGCCTCCGCGTGAACAATTCTTGGTGTGCTCTTAGCCCGCTGACAAGTCAACCAATCCCGATGCGGCAACTCCGCAACACTGCTAGTCCGTACGGGACAGATAGCGCAGCATTACAAGGAGGCAAGATCAAACAGACCCGGCGCCTGCCGGCCTGCCGACCCCCGCGTCGCCGGCCTTGCTAATTGCTCCCCATCCGTGTTAGCTTTGCGGCCAAGAGGTAGGGAGGCTATATGTCGAGGCATTTTCGCTGGGTGGTGTCAGTCATTCTCGCGGCGGCGGCTCTGCCGCTGGGCGCGCAAAACTTTGGAGAAATCACCGGCGCGGTCTCCGACTCCTCGGGGGCGGTGATCACCGGCGCTTCCATCACGGTCACCAGCACGACGACTAACCAGGTTCGCCGCGCGGCTACCAACGAGAGCGGCACGTACACGGTTCCGTTCCTGGTCCCGGGCCTCTATGATGTTCGCGCCGAAAGCGCCGGGTTCAAAGTCGCCACGCGCAGGGGCGTGGATCTGCAAGTGGGCGCGGTGGCGCGCATTGACTTCAGCCTGGAAGTCGGCGAAGTCAGCCAGCAGGTGGAGGTGAGCGGCGGGGCGCCGCTGCTGGCCACCGAAAACACCTCGCTCGGCACGGTGATTGAAAACAAGCGGATCGTCGAGCTGCCGCTTAACGGGCGCAACTACCTGCAGCTTGTCACCCTCAGCCCGAACGTCACCACCGAGGGCGGCTCCGGCGGGGCCTACAGCCTGGGAGGCTTGCGCGCCCAAACGTCGCTCTCCATCGCCGGCCAGCGCCTGGAATACAACCGCTACACGCTCGACGGGATCGAAAACACAGACCCCAACTGGAACTCGTGGATCATAGGGCCGTCGGTCGATGCGATCCAGGAATTCAAGGTGCAGACCGGCGTTTACTCGGCGGAATTCGGCCGCGGCTCCTCCCAAATCAATGTGAGCACCAAGCCCGGCAGCAACGCGTACCACGGAGCAGCGTTTGAATTTCTGCGCAACTCCAGCCTCGACGCGCGCCAGTGGCTGCAATCGCAGGG
>DASQHK010000487.1:0-3354 GCA_035632135.1 Bryobacterales bacterium | reverse complement strand
CGTCTTGGCCGCTCGCTGCGCTTTGACGCGGAGAGCTACTCCTGCATCGGCGACGAGGAAGCCAACCGGATGTTCAAGCGGAAGTATCGCAAGCCGTTCGTGGTGCCGGAGAAGGTTTGAAGCGCGCGCGGCCTAGAAGGTCGCGATGGGATTGAGGGGCGAGCCGGTGCCGCCGGGGACAGGAATGGGCGCGGCCGTCACCAGAAATTCCCAGCGCTGGCGGCGGGCGCATTCTGCGCTCAGCGACTCCAGATCGCAATTGTCGAAGATAGGCGTGCCCATGGCGATCAGCACGAGCTGATGGATGGGCTCGAGGACGCCCTCGACGCCGGAGGGCGAGACGTCACTGGCGGCGTCGCTGCCGAGCATGGCCACGTCGCGGGCCTTCAGCCAGCGCGCGCACGATGCGTGGAGGCCGGCCATTTTGCCCGACCACGGGCCTTTTTCCGCGCGCCGCGCCCAGCGGCCCGTGCGGATGAAAATCACGTCGCCGCTCGCGACCTTGACTCCCGCCTTTTTCTCCCACGCGTCGAGGTCTTCCGGATAGATCGCCGCGCCCGGCTCGAGATAGGTGACGCCCTTCAGCCGCGGAATGTCCATCAGGACACCGCGGGTGAAGATGCCGTTCTTGAAGTTGGTGATGGCCAGCTTGGCGGCGCCCTTCTCGGTGGTCTCCTGCTGCGAAAAGCCGTTGAACATTTTGCCCTGGTAAAACATATGGCAAAGCGAATCCATATGGGTATGAGCAAGACCGTGATAGTTGACGCTGTAGGTGTCGAGCGCAAATTGGCCGCCGGGGCCGGAGGGCTTCAGGCCGGTGGCGGTCATCACGTGGCCGAAGGGCGACGGGTTGTCGGCGGCCTTCTCGGTCTCGGCGTTGTGGGCGAGCGAGACCGAGACGCCCTCCTTCACCAGCGCCGCCGCCTGCCGTCGCTTGGCGGGGGTGATGAGGTTGATCGTGCCGCGCTGGTCATCCTTTCCCCAGCGGCCCCAGTTGGAGAGCTGGCTCATCCAGCGGTCCACCGTTTCGCGAGTGGCGTGATGGCCGGAGTCGGCCGGCGCCGGGCGGCCAGCCCCACCCGGAGAGAGAAGCGCGAGCAAGACGAGTGCCCCGGCCATGCTTGTGAGGGTGCGCATACAGTCCTCCTTCTCTGCGAGGGTTAGCATGTTAGCATAGTCCGCATGATGACCCGACGGCTGGCACTACTTTCAACTGCTCTGTTGCTGCTTCCGGGCTTCCCCGCCCTGGCGCAATTGGCCGCGCCGAACAAAGCGGGTGTGGCCATGGGCCACCTTCACATCAGCACCGCGAACATCGAGGCGCAGAAAAGATTCTGGACCGAGGCGATGGGCGGCGCGCCCGTGAAGCTGGGGCCGATGGATGGAGCGAAGTTTCCCGGCGTGGTGGTGCTGTTTCGCAAGGGCGAGCCGAGCGGCGGGACGAAAGGGTCGGTGGTCAACCACCTGGGCTTCAAGGTCCGCGACCTGAAAGCGACCGTGGCGCGGATGAAGGCCGCGGGCGCCAACTTCGTGACGCGCACCGAGGTTTCCGGCGGGCGGGCCACGGGCGACTATTGGTACAATCCGCCGCAAAAGGCGCTGCAGGCGTTCGTGATGGGCCCCGATGAAGTGAAGATCGAGCTGACCGAAGACCCGACGCTCCGCGTGCCGATTGCGCACCATCACGTTCACTTCAACACCGAAGCGGTGCCGGAGATGAAGGCGTGGTATGCGAAGATGTTCGGCGCCATTCCGGGCAAGCGCGGGCAGTTCGAAGCCGACGATTTGCCTGGCGTAAACCTGAGCTTTTCGCCTTCGAGCACGCCGACGGCGCCCACCAAAGGCCGCTCGCTCCATCACATCGGCTTCGAAGTGAAGAACCTCGAAGCGTTTTGCAAGAAGCTGGAGGCGTCCGGGGTCAAGTTCGACGTGCCGTACCGCAAAGTTCCCGCCCTGGGGATTTCGATCGCGTTTCTGACCGACCCTTGGGGCACGTATATCGAGTTGACCGAGGGTCTCGATAAGATCTAGAGGTGAAGGACGATGTGGAAGAGCTGCTGGCTCGCTGCTTTCGGGCTGTTCCTTGCGCTCACGCAGGCAAACGCCGCCGGGCGCCGGATCCAAGCGCTCATCGTCGACGGGCAGAACAACCACAAGTGGCAGGAAACGACGCCGGCGCTGAAGAAACTGCTGGAAGAGACCGGCCTGTTCACGGTGGAGGTGGCCACCAGCCCGCCGCGCGGCGCGGACATGAGCGGCTTTCTGCCCGACTTTTCCGCCTATCAGGTAGTCATATCGAACTACAACGGCGATCCATGGCCGCCGGCAGCGAAGGCGGCGTTTGAGAAATACGTCCGCTCGGGCGGCGGCTTCGTTTCCTATCACGCCGCGGACAACGCCTTCCCCGAGTGGCAGCAATACAACGAGATGATCGCGCTCGGCGGGTGGGGAGACCGCAATGAGAAGTGGGGGCCCTACCTGCGTTTTCAGGACGGGCGCATCGTGCGCGACCCGAAGCCCGGCCCCGGCGGGCATCACGGCAAGCGGCATCCTTTCCAGGTGATCATTCGCGACAGCCGCAACCCGATCACTTCCGGCCTGCCGCATGCCTGGATGCACGCCGCCGACGAGCTTTACGACAGCCTGCGCGGCCCGGGCGAGCACCTGACGCTGCTGGCGACCGCTTACTCCGACCCCGCCACCGGAGGCACCGGCGAAAACGAGCCGATGCTGTTCACGGTGAGCTACGGCAAGGGGCGCATCTTCCAGACCACGCTCGGCCACGACCTGGAGGCGATTCGCTGCGTAGGTTTTATTACGACATTCGAGCGGGGCGCCGAGTGGGCGGCCACTGGACGGGTCACGCAGAAGGTTCCGGCAGACTTCCCCGCCGCCGACCGGGTCGCCACCCGGCCGTAACAGCGAAGCCTAGAACATGGCGTCCGCCGCAAAATCTACCGCTCTGCTGGCCGACCCGGTCTACAGGGAGCACGAGACCGGCGCCGGACATCCGGAGCGGCCGGAGCGGTATGACGCGGTCGCCGGCATGCTGCGCAGCGCCGGCGTGATGGAATCGCTTCTGCGCGTGCCGAGCCGCCCTGCTACGGATGACGAGCTGGCGCTGTGCCACGGCCGCGCGTACATCCAGATTGTGAAGCGCGATGTGGCGAGCGGCGCCCGCGAGCTGAGCACCGGCGACACCGCCATCTGCGAGCGGTCGCTGGACGGCGCGCTGTACGCAGTGGGCGGCGTGCTAAACGCCGTGGACGCGGTCATGGCGGGCCAGGCCCGTAACGCATTCTGCGTGGTTCGCCCGCCGGGGCACCACGCGCGGCCTGACCAGGGCATGGGCTT
>DASQHK010000486.1:0-9335 GCA_035632135.1 Bryobacterales bacterium | reverse complement strand
TCCTGCGTCGGCCCCCTGGGCGAAGTCGGCGAGCGCGGCAAGGAAGCCGCGCTGCGCTATCTCGCCGCGCTGCTCGAGCCATGACCGCCGATGCCAAATCCCGGCTCGCGACCCTGCGCCACCGCGAGACGCTGAACAGGCAGCGCCACGACGCCGCGCCGCCTCCTGCCGGCGCCGTTGCGCCAGCGGCGAGCATTCACTCCGGGCCAGCCGCCTCGCATGGCGGCGCGACGCGCCTGGACAGCCAGCGCCACGAAACCGCGCCACCCCCTGCGGCCGCCGTCGCGCCCGTCGCTGCCGAGGCAGCCCCTGGCCTCAAGTCGCAGCTCGCCGCTTTGCGCCGCCGCGCCACGCGCGTCAGCAACCAGTACGGCGAAGCCGCGCTGGGGCATCCGGCGGCCGGTCCGCGTCCGCCCGAGTTGCCGCCGGTCGGCCCTGAGTGGCGCGCCGTCGCGCCGGCCGCCGCTAGGCCAGCGGCAAGCATTGGCTCCGGGCCAGCCGACTTGCACGGCGGGGCGATGCGCCTGGACAGTCAGCCCCGCGACATCGCGCCACCCCCTGCCGGGCCAGCCTCCAGCCTCAAATCGCAGCTCGCCGTCCTGCGGCGACGCGTCACCCGCGTCAGCAATCACTACCGCGACGCCGTGGCGGCCGCCGGCGCCCCCCTCGGCGGCGCTGTCTCTGATCTCTCGGTCATTCTCCCCGGGCGCGTGGTCGAAAACGAACACGGGCGCTTCTTCCTCGCCGAGAAGTTTTACCCGAGCCACCGCCGCCACGGCAGCGTCGAGCTTTCGCGGCTGGCCGAGCTGGCCCCCGGCCTGCTCGGGGCCATCTCCCGCGGGGCCATCGAGCCCTGCGCGCCCGAGCGTTGGGCCTTCCTCGACACCGAGACCACCGGCCTCGCCGGCGGCACCGGCACCTGCGCCTTCCTGGCCGGGGTGGGCGCCATCGAGCCGGACGGCTTTCGCGTCCGCCTGTTTTTCATGCGCGACTACGACGAGGAACCCGCCCTGCTCGCCGCGCTCTCCTCGCTTCTCGCCAACTATGACGTACTGATTACTTACAACGGCAAGGCCTACGACGCCCCGCTGCTCGAGACCCGCTATCGCCTCGCCCGCCAGCGCCCGCCGCTGGCCCGCCTGGCCCATCTCGATCTGCTTTTCGCCGCCCGCCGCCTCTGGCGCCTGCGCCTGGAGAGCTGCCGCCTGGCCGACCTCGAAAGCGAGATCCTCGGCTTCGAGCGCGAGGGCGACCTGCCCGGCGAGATGATCCCCTATTACTACTTCGAGTACCTGCGCACCCGCGACGCCTTCCGCCTCGTCCCGCTGTTTCACCACAACGCCATGGACATCGTGACGCTGGCCGCTCTCACCGCCGTGGTGCTGCCGGCCTTCGCCTCGCCCGCCCAGGCCGACCTGCGCCACGGCGAGGACCTGCTCGGCCTGGCGCGCTGGCTCGGACACTGCGCCGCGCCCGAAGACGCCCTGGCCCTTTACCGCCGCGCCCTCGATCATCGCCTCGCCGACCGACACCTGTTCGCCGCGCTGTGGGAAATGGCGCTCACCGAAAAGCGGCTCGGCCGGCTCGATCGCGCCGTCGCCGTGTGGTGCGATCTCGCCGCGGTGAAAAACGACTTCCGCCGCCCGGCGCTCGAAGAACTCGCTAAGTATTACGAGCACCATGAGCGCAACTATTCCATGGCGCTCGAGATGACCGCCGCCGCCCTGGCCATCGAGCCGCTCGCCGCGCTCGAGCATCGCAAGCAGCGCCTGGAACGCAAGGCCGCCGCCGAAATGCGCCGCTTGTTGTAATTACGAATACCGTTTTCCGGACGCGCCCGTGTCATAATGACCCGGTGCCCGTGCTCTCCTGCTCCCCGGCTCCCCAGTTGAAGCTCAGATTGCTCGCGCTCACCCTGCTCGGCGCTCACGCCCTGTTCGCCTGGGGGTCAGTGGGCCACAAGATCGCCAGCCAGATCGCCGAGGCGCACCTCGACCCGCAAGCCGCGGCGGCTGTGCGCCAAATCCTCGGCCCGAACCGCCATCTCGCCGACATCGCCAACCTCGCCGACGACGTCCGCGACCGCCGGCCGGAGACCGAGCCCTGGCACTTTGTTGACATACCCCTCGATGCCACCTCGTATGACCCGGCGCGGGACTGCCCGCGAGGCGAATGCCTGATCGCGGCCATTGCGCGCTTCCAGGCCGAGCTTGCCAAGCCCGGCCTCGCGCCCCCAGCCCGCTTCGAGGCGCTCTACAATCTCGTTCATTTGGTTGAAGATCTGCACCAGCCGCTGCACTGCGAGGACAACCACGACCGGGGCGGTAACGATGTGGCAGTGGAGTTCCTGGGCAAGGCCGGCAACCTGCACCGGGCTTGGGACAGCGGCATCCTGGACTGGATGCTGCGCTACCACCCCGACCATTGGGAATTTTTGGCGCGTCGGCTGGGTAGAATCTCCCGAACGGAGCAGTCAATGTGGTCGCGTGGCACGGCGGAGGAGTGGGCCATGGAGTCGCACGGCCTCGCCCGCGATGTGGCATACCAGTTCCACCGGCCGGCGGCCGGACCGGTGGCGCTGGATATGGCATATGTCCGGCGCGCTGCGCCGGTTGTGCGAAGGCAACTGGCCAAGGGCGGCATCCGGCTGGCGTACTTGCTCAACCAGACGCTGGGCGGCGGCAGGCCGGCACGGTTGTAAATACATTCACAACGGTTGACGAATTGCTCTGGACTTTTTCGGACGCTTGTCCGATACTTGACCGAGAGTGGTTATGCGCTTCGCTGTGGGACGCAGGCGGCGAGGAATCGAGCGGGCCATCGGGTGGCTGCTGGCGGCTGCGGTGTGCGGCCTGATGCCCCGGGGAGCGGCGCAGACCGAGTTGAACTTCTCCCGGCTGGGCGGCGTGGTTCGCATCGTCAACACCGACATGGCGGTGCTCGAATCGCCCGAGAACCGCAACGACCTGCCTTGTTTGGTCACGCCGCTCAGGCCCGAGCTGGCGTTTGACCTGCGCTTTCACGCCGGCTACCGCGTGACGATTCCTTTGAAGGACTTGGCCGGCGGCGGCGACCAGCTTCGCGCTCTGATCCGCGTAACGCCCCTCGACAAACCCGACAACCAGATCTACCTGGTCGACCGCTTCAACGTTCCAGCCATCGAAGAAGACGCCAAGGGCGAAGCGTCGCTGCCCGGCGGCTTCACGCTGGGGCCGGGCCGCTACAAAGTGGACTGGCTGATGCGCGACCGCGCCGAGCGGGTCTGCTCGTGGCATTGGGACGCCGAGGCGGTGGTCGATCCCGGCAACAAAGATCTGCCGCTCACCATGGCCGCCAACACCGTGGGGGAGCGGCCGCAGGAGCCCTTTAGCGAGCAGACCCCGGTGGAGCGGGCGTCGGCCGATCGCCTGCTGCACGTCAAGATCCTGGCGAACTTTTCGCCCACCACTCCCCGCGAGACCACCATGAAGCCGTGGGATGTGGAGGCCATCGTCTCCATCCTGCGCAGCATCGCGCGCGAGCCGCAGATCGGCCGCTTCAGCCTGATCGCTTTCAACATGCAGGAGCAGCGGGTGATCTTCCGCGAGGACAACGTGGAGCGCATCGACTTCCCGGCGCTGGGCGAAGCCGTGGGCGGCATCAAGCTGGGCACCGTGGATTACCGCAAGCTGCAGGACCCGCTGAGCAGCACGCGGTTCCTCACCTCGCTGCTCAGCGAGCAGCTCGGCCCGCAAACGCCCGAGCCCGACGCCATCGTCATCACCGGGCCGAAGCTGATGCTCGAGAAGAACGTATCGCGGGACGCGCTCAAAGAGGCCGGCCGCGCGAGCTGCCCCATCTTTTACCTGAACTACAATTTCAATCCGCGCAACACGCCCTGGCGCGACGCCATCGGCTCGGCCCTGAAAGTTTACCGGGGCCTGGAGTACAGCATCACGCTGCCGCGCGACCTCGGCGCTGCCCTCACCGACATGATGTTCCGCGTGAACAGCGGGGCGCAGTCCAGCCCGCCGCGCGGCCGAGCCGTAGAAGCCGCCCAGAAAACCCTCCGATAAGAGCGGGCCTCACCCAAGTCCCCGAGACTGCGAAGAACCCCGATTGGATCCTGTGGATCGCTGCCCCGAGCGTGTCATGGCCGCATAAACTTGAACTTGTTGCCAAGTCGAAGTACACTGGTCCGAATTCTTACAGTTGAAGGTGGGACGTTGCAGCGACGAAATATCGTTGTGTTGCCGGTCTTTGTCTCACTGGCCTTTGCCCGGTTATTGAGCGCCGCCGAACGCGCGCGCAAGAATGAAAGCCCGACGAGGAAACGCATCATGAATTGGGACCAGCGTAAGGTAGCGCATGTTCTGGGAAAACTGGGACTGGCAACCGCGAGCTTGGGGTTCGCACTTCTGCTGATCAGTGAGGCGGGGGCGCAGACAACCTTCGGCGGCAACCCTCAGCACACGGCCGACTACAGCCCAACGGCGCAGAACCTGAATACGGTCCACTGGACGACCTCGATCGACCTGAACAACACCGGGGGCTACGCGCACTATGGGGCCCCCTTGATCACGCCCGCCAACACCATTTTCGTCCCGGTGAAGACCGGCGCCGCCGGCGGGTTCCAGATCAACGTCTTCAACGCGGCCAACGGCGCCAGCATCTATTCGCTGAGCACCGACTATCTTCAGCCGGCGCACAACTGGATTCTGCCGTATCAGCCCGTTCTGGCGACCAGCGTCCTGGGCACGCGCCTCTATTATCCGGGCGCGGGCGGGACAGTGTATTACGTCGACAATGCCGACTCGGCCGGCCATGGCGCGCCCGTGCAGCAGGTGTTTTACACCACGCTGGCCACGTACCAGGCGAACAAAACAGGTTTCAATTCCACGGTGTTCATCGACACGCCCCTCACGGCCGACAGCAGCGGCAACGTGTTCTTCGGCTTCCGCGTCGATGGCACGGCCCCGTCCCCGCTAAGCACCACGCAGAGCGGCTTTGCCCGCATCGACCCGAACGGCAACGCGACCTACGTGCTCGCGCTCGCGGCGACGGGCGACTCGAATATCGGGCGCGATACACACAACTCGGCCCCGGCGCTGAGCAACGATGAGGCCACGCTGTACGTGGCGGTGAAATCGGCCAGCACGGAGACGTATGGCTACCTGCTCGGCCTGAATTCCAGCACGCTGGCGACCAAGTTCAAGGTCTTCCTGAAAGACCCGCGTGGCAACAACGCCAACAACGCCACGATTCTGGACGACAGCACGGCATCACCCCTGGTGGGTCCCGACGGTGACGTCTATTTCGGCATCTTTGGCAATCCGGAGAACGGCTCGCGAGGCTTCTTGCTGCACTTCAGCGGCGACCTGTCGGTGGAGAAAGCGCCTGGCGGCTTCGGATGGGACAATACGGCAGCCGTCGTGCCGGCCGGCATGGTTCCCTCTTATACCGGCACATCGTCCTATCTGCTGTTTACGAAGTACAACAACTATGCGAACGCCGGCATCGACAGCGGCGACGGCGTGAACAGGATCGCACTGCTCGATCCCAACGCGACCCAGGTCGATGCGCATGCATCTTCCAACGGCATGCTGGTCATGCGCGAGGTGCTTACCGTGATCGGTCCCACCCCCGACCAGGAAAACCGCTCCGCCAGCTTACCTCTCGCCGTGCGCGAATGGTGCATTAACACGGCGGCGGTCAATCCGGCCACCAACAGCATCTTCATGCCCAGCGAAGACGGCCACATCTACCGCTGGAACGTGGCCAGCAACTCCCTAACCCAGTTTCTGCAACTCAACGCCGGCATTGGCGAACCCTACGTTCCGACCATCATTGGTCCGGATGGCACGGTGTTCACGCTCAACGGCGGCACGATGTCCGCGGTGGGCGGCCTCAGCGGGGTGGGCGTCGCGCTCACCTCTTCCACGCCGGATGTCCGCAGCGTGGTGGCCGGGCAATCGCTCACCTTCACGGTGGCGGTGACCGATACCGGGACTTCCGGCGCCACGCCCACCGGCACGGTCACGCTGCAGGACACGGTGTACTTCGTGCCGAGCCCCGGAGTTCTGAGCAGCACGACAACTACGCTCGGCTCCAACATTCCTCTGGTGAACGGCGCCGCCAGCTTAACCACCGCGCCGCTGTCCGGCGACAAGCACTTCATTACCGCGACCTATAGCGGGGACACCAGCTTCAGCGCCGGCAGTTCGGCGCTAGTCCAGTTCGTCCACGCCAGCGGGTCGGCCACTGCGCTGACTTCTTCGCCTAATCCGTCGAATGCGGGCCAGTTGGTCACCTTTACGGCCACGGTGGCCGGCGCCCCGCCCGGTCCGGGAACACCGACGGGCATGGTGACTTTCCAGGAGGGAAACACGGTACTGGCGCAGATTCCGCTCAACGGCAGCGGCGTTGCTTCCTTCCAAACTGCTGGCCTTGCGCTGGGCAGCCACACCGTGACGGCGGTCTATGCTTCCGACACCAATTTTGCCGCCAGCAGTGGAGGCACAGTGCAATCCGTTCAGAACCTGACCGCTACGGCGACCACGGTGTCTTCTTCGCCGAATCCCTCGGTCTCCGGCCAGTCAGTGACTTTCACCTCCACGACCACCTCCGGCGGGGGCGTGCCGGTGGGTACGGTGACCTTCACGGAAGGGGCCACAGTCTGGGCGTCCAACGTGAACGTGGATGGCTCCGGCCACGCGTCGTTCAGCACCGCGGCGCTGGCGGCAGGCAGCCACACCATCACCGCTACCTTCACCGGGGCCACCGGATGGGGGAATAGCAGCGGGACCGCTGCGCCTCAGGTGGTGAATACGGCCACCGCCGCCACCACTACGGCGGTGAGTTCATCCTCGAACCCCTCGGTGTTCAGCCAGCCGGTTACGCTTACGGCGACGGTTACGGCTACGCCTCCGGGCAGCGGCGTGCCGGCGGGCACGGTCACTTTCAAGGACGGCGCCGCTACGCTGGGGACCGGAACGCTGGATGGAACTGGCCACGCAACCTTGACAACTGCAACCCTGGCCGCGGGAGCACATTCCATCACGGCTGTTTACGGTGGCAGCACGAGCTTCAACACCAGCACTTCCCCGGTCTTGACCCAGACGGTGAATGCGGACGGCTCCAACACCACGGTGACTTCTTCTCTCAACCCTGCCGCGCACCGTCAGGCGGTCACCTTTACAGCCACGGTGGCTGCCAAGGCGCCGGGCACGGCCATTCCCACCGGGACGGTTACCTTCAAAGACGGCGGCAAGACTCTGGGCAGCCACTCCCTGAGTGCCGGCCGTGCCAGCTTTACTACCTCAACCCTGTCGAGGGGCGCACATCAGATCACCGCTGTGTACGGAGGCAGCTCGAACTTTCTGACGAGCACTTCGCCGGTGCTGGTTCAGACGGTGAATTGAACTGGATGGGATGCGAAACAGACCACCACGCGCACCGGCGTGCGCCTGGTGGCGGCAGCTCCACATTCCGCCCTGAAGCCACGAGGGAATGGCTTGTTGCTGAAGACTGGTCTGGCAGGGAAAACCCTCCGATAAGAGCGGGCTGGTATCTCTCCCGCAGGCCCGAAGCCGCATGGAATCAGGCACTTCCTGCGGGGTTCCGGAGCGTCCCTCCCAGTACCTTTTGCCCACTTGCAACTCGCCCCCGGTTGCGCTAAATTCATTGACGCTTGCCATGACAACCGCCACGCAGGTCTCCTCCGAGATCACGCGGGACTTGTGCGACCGCATGCTCTATTACCTGGAGCTGATGCGCGAGATCGAGAACCGCATTGAGTTGAAGCTCTACCGCCAGGGCAAGGTCCTGGGCGGGTGCTACACCGGGCGCGGGCAGGAAGCGATTCCGGTGGGAAGCTCCATTCTGGCCGGGCCGGACGACTGGCTCTGCCCCACCCATCGGGACATGGGCGCGTTCCTGGTGCGGGGCATGGAGCCGCGGCGCATCTTCGCCCAATACCTGGGCCGCGCGGCCGGCCCCACGCGCGGACGCGACGGCAACATGCACATGGGCGATCTGGCCCTGCACCTTGTGCCTATCATCAGTAGCATCGGCGCCAGCGTTCCGGTGGCGGGCGGCATCGCGCTGTCGCTCAAGTACCGTGGCGTGCCGGGCGTGGTCTTCTCCTATTTCGGCGATGGCGCCACCAGCCGCGGCGACTGGCACGAAGCGGTCAATTTCGCCGCCGTGCAGAAGCTGCCGGTGGTCTACCTGTGCAACAACAACCAGTTTGCTTACTCCACGCCGATCGAGAAGCAGATGGCCATCGCCAATATCGCCGATCGCGCCGTGGGCTACGGCATCCCGGCTGAGATTATCGACGGCAACGACGCCATCGCCGTTTACCAGGCCACCAGGCGCGCCGTGGCCCACGCCCGCGCCGGCCAGGGGCCCTACCTGATCGAGTGCAAGAGCTTCCGCATGACCGGCCACTCGGCCCACGACGGCGCCGATTACGTTCCCCGCGCCCGCTTCGAGGAGTGGTCGCGCAAAGACCCCATCCTGATGCTCCAGAAACACATGGTCGAGCGCAACTGGGCGACCGAAGTCGATTTCAAGCGGCTTCACGCCCGCATCCTGGGCGAGGTGGACGAAGCCGTCGAGTGGGCCGAGAACTCTCCGCTCCCTGATCCAGCCACCCTGCTTGACGGGGTTTATGAATGAAAGATTGCTGGTCGCGAATGGACGCGAATCAACGCGAATAAAAGCCGGAGACAAAGATTCTTTCCATTCGCGCTCATTCGCGTCCATGCGCGACGCAAAATCCAGATGAGCACTGCCACTACCTACGTAGAGGCCATCCGCCAGGGCATTTGGGAAGAGATGGAGCGGGACGAGTCGGTCTTCGTGATCGGCGAGGACGTGGGCATTTACGGCGGCGCCTTCAAGGTGACGGCGGGCATGCTGGAGCGCTTCGGCGAGAGGCGGGTGGTGGATACGCCGCTGTCGGAGGCGGCCATTGTCGGCGCGGGCACCGGCGCGGCCCTCACGGGGCTGCGCCCGGTGGTGGAAATGCAGTTCGCCGACTTCATCTCCTGCGCTTACGATCAGATCGTCAATTTCGCCGCCAAGTGCCGCTACCGCTGGGGCGCCGCGGTGCCCATGGTCATTCGCGGGCCTTCCGGCGGCGGCGTGCATGGCGGGCCGTTCCATTCGCAGAACCCCGAGATGCCCTTCGTCCACACCCCGGGACTGAAGGTGGTGGCCCCCTCCACCGCCTACGACGCCAAGGGACTGATCAAGGCCTCCATTCGCGACAACGACCCGGTGCTGTTCTTCGAGCACAAGGCGCTCTACCGCCGCATCAAGGACGAGCTGCCGGAGGGCGACTATGTCGT
>DASQHK010000485.1:0-3768 GCA_035632135.1 Bryobacterales bacterium | reverse complement strand
GCGCCGCACAGCTATTGCGTCAGCGTCCGCCGGCCCGATGGCACGATCGTTACCGAGCAGGCCCCGCTGCTGCGGCCCTCCGAAAAGCACCGCATCTTCAAATATCCCGTCTTGCGCGGCCTGGGCACTCTTGGCCAGGCCATGTCGCTGGGCATCAAGGCGCTGCGCTTCTCGGCCAACGCCTCCATCGAGCCAGACCCCGCGAAGCCGCCGGAAAAGCAAAAAGAGATTTCCGGCGGCATGCTGGCGCTGAACGTGCTCGTCTCGGTCATGTTCTTTCTCTTCATGTACAAGTTCGTTCCGCTGGTTTTGGTCACGCGGCTGCAACGCCACTACGCCCTGCTGCACCATTACTTCTTCTTCAACCTGGCCGACGGGCTGGTGCGGCTGGCGATCTTTCTGGTGTTTCTGGGAGCGCTATCCCGGATGAAGGATATCCGGCGCGTATTTGAATACCACGGGGCGGAGCACAAGGTAGTGTTCAACTACGAGTCCGGCCAGCCGGTGGACGTGGGCCATGCGCAGGCCTTCTCCACGCTGCACCCGCGCTGCGGCACGAGCTTTCTGGTGGTGGTGATGGTCATTAGCATGGTGATTTACGCGCTCGCGCCGTTCCAGAGTTTCGCGCTGCGGCTGGCCTCGCGCATTGTGCTGCTGCCGGTGGTCGCCGGGATTAGCTACGAAATCATCCGCTTCGCGGCCCGGCGGCAGGGAACGCTGTGGGCATCCATGGTCAGGCCGGGCCTGTGGCTCCAGAAGATCACCACGCAGCCGCCCTCGGACCATCAGGTGGAGATCTCGATTCATTCGCTCGAAGGCGCGATGGCGCTCGAGAAGCAGCAGGGCGGCGAGCTGGTAATTGCCTGAGTCTATGCAATATACAGCCAGGCTTGATCAGCTCGAAGGCAAGTTCGAGGAACTGAACGGACAGCTCGCCGATCCGGCCGTGATGGGCGACCCGGCGCGCTACCGCGCTGCCGCCAAGGCACACAGCGACCTGGCCGAGGTGGTGGACAAATACCGGGCTTGGAAGAGCATCCAGAAGCACCTGGAAGGCGCGCGGGCGATGCTCGAAGAGTCGGACGCGGAGATGCGCGAGCTGGCGGAGCAGGAAATGGCCAGCCTCGAACGGCGCAGCGGCGAGATTGAGCAGGAGCTGAAGCTGCTGCTGCTGCCCAAAGACCCCAACGACGAGAAGAATATCGTGCTCGAGATCCGCGCCGGCACGGGCGGCGACGAGGCCGCGCTGTTCGCCGCCGAGATGTTCCGCATGTACACCCGCTACGCGGAAAGCCAGGGGTGGCGGGTGGAAATCACCTCCACCAGCGAATCCTCGCTCGGCGGGCTCAAGGAAGTCATCGCGCTGGTTTCGGGCAACAAGGTCTACAGCAAGCTGAAATATGAGAGCGGCGTGCATCGCGTGCAGCGGGTGCCCGAGACCGAGCAGCAAGGGCGCCGGCACACCTCGGCGGTCAGCGTGGCCGTGCTGCCGGAAGCCGACGAGGTGGAGGTCGAGATCGACCCCAAGGACATCCGCATCGACACCTTCTGTTCCTCTGGCCCCGGCGGCCAGTCGGTGAACACAACGTATTCGGCCGTGCGGATCACCCATCTGCCGACCGGGCTGATCGTCTCCTGCCAGGACGAGAAGTCGCAGATCAAGAACCGTGCCAAGGCGCTGCGCGTGCTGCGCTCGCGGCTCTACGAAATCGAGCGCCAGAAGCAGCACGAGGCGCAGGCGGAGGAGCGGCGCAGCATGGTTGGCTCGGGCGACCGCAGCGAGAAGATCCGCACTTACAACTTTCCCCAGAACCGGGTCACCGACCACCGCATCGGCTTGACTCTGTATCAGTTGGATCAAGTGATGGACGGCAAGCTCGACGTGCTGATCGACACGGTCATCACGCACTTCCAGGCCGAGAAGCTGAAGCAGGAAGCGGTGCTGGTTTAGTTTTGAACGTCGCAACCGCCCTCCGGCAAGGCACGGACCTCCTCGAAAAAGAGAGCATCAGTGCTCCGCGGCTCACGGCTGAGGTGCTGCTGGCGCACGCCCTGCGGTGCGACCGCGCCGATCTGTACGCCCACCCCGAGCGCGAGCTGAGCCAGGTGGAGCAGGTGCACTACGGGCGCTACCTGCATGAGCGGCTCGAGCGCAAGCCGACGCAATACATCACCGGCCGGCAGGAGTTTTACGGCCGGATGTTTCACGTGACGCCGGCGGCGCTGATCCCGCGGCCGGAAACGGAGCTGGTGGTCGAGGCGGCGCTGCGCTATGCGAGCGCAGCGCGCCGCATTCTGGATGTGGGGACCGGCTCGGGCTGCCTGGCCGTGACTCTCCAGAAAGAGCGGCCCGAAGCGGCCGTTTTTGCCTGCGACCTTTCGAAGGCGGCGCTCGAACTGGCGGCGGAAAATGCACGCCGGCTGGATGCTGCCGTGCAGTTCTTTTGCGCCGATCTGTTGGATGCGGCGGGCGCGGTGGCGTTCGATCTCATCGTTTCGAACCCGCCCTATGTGCCCGCCGGCGAGATGCCGGGCTTGCCGGCCGAGGTACGAGAGCATGAGCCGGAGATGGCCCTGCGCGGCGGTCCGGACGGCGTCGAGTTTTACCAGCGGCTGCTGGACGGTGCGGCGCGCGTCTTGCGGCCCGGAGGCTGGCTGATCGTCGAGCTTGGTTACAACAGCCGGCCCCGGGTCGAGCCGCTGGTCGGCGCTGGCTGGCCGGAGCTGATCTTCGAGCGCGATTTGGCGGGCTTCGACCGGGTGATGGTTGCCCAGCGACCGGCGCTTGACGACGACGGCGTTTGACGTTGTGCTGCCTCCCGTTTTATAATCAATCTGGCTCCGGCTGATCTGTGGTGGCGGTAACCCTGCCCTACCATCCCGGCGAGGTGTTCCCGAACAGACTGTGGTGTCGTTGCGGCGGGCCCCTGAAACGGATAGAATAGGAGTTTTGCCCTTGCTGGCGTAGCTCAGTTGGTAGAGCATCTGATTTGTAATCAGAGGGTCGGGGGTTCAAATCCCTCCGCCAGCTCCACCAGACTGGAACCGGGACGGAACCAAGGCGGGAGTAACTCAATGGTAGAGTCACAGCCTTCCAAGCTGTTGGTTGCGGGTTCGATTCCCGTCTCCCGCTCCAGAGTGCTGGGTGCGGGTGCTGCGGGCCGATGTAGCTCAGTTGGTAGAGCGCGTCCTTGGTAAGGACGAGGTCACCAGTTCAATCCTGGTCATCGGCTCCAGAGACTTTTCGGGCCCAGGACGAGTCTATCGGGCGAGCCGCCTCCGCGCGAAGGGACACCGCGCAGGCGGGCTATCGGGTTCAATGAGGACGGGTGGCCGAGCGGTTAATGGCAGCAGACTGTAAATCTGCCGCCCCTTGCGGGCTACGGAGGTTCGAATCCTCCCCCGTCCACCAGGTTTGACGGCATGACGACATAGCGAGGAGCGCACATGGCCAAGGAGAAATTCGATCGCAGCAAGCCACACGTGAATGTCGGCACCATCGGGCACATCGACCACGGCAAGACGACTTTGACGGCGGCGATCACCAAAGTGCTGGGGAAGAAAGATCCCAAGATCCAGTTTCGGTCGTTCGACTCGATCGACAACGCGCCGGAGGAGAAGGCGCGTGGGATCACCATCGCGGTGGCGCACGTGGAGTACTCGACCGCCAAGCGGCACTACGCGCACGTGGACTGCCCCGGGCACGCCGACTACATCAAGAACATGATCACCGGGGCGGCGCAGATGGATGGAGCGATCCTGGTGGTG
>DASQHK010000484.1:0-10837 GCA_035632135.1 Bryobacterales bacterium | reverse complement strand
GGAACCTCCGTGATAGGTATTTGACTCCCCATTCTATCCCAACGCGGCGGATGCTGTGCTAAGCTGTCGCTCTGTCGCGCAGAACCCCAAAGCCACCTGCCAGCGCAAGAACACGTGCGGAGCGGCCCGCGGCCGCGGCGGTCTCGCCCGCGCCAAGCCGCATCGCGGAATCACCGTGGCTGCGACGCGCCATTGTAGTGCTTGCGGCGCTGTGCCTGCTCGGGCTGTTTTCGACCGAGGTCGCCGACACTGATTTCTGGTGGCACCTCAAGACCGGCCAGTACATCATTGAGCGACACGCGCTGCCCGTTCCTGATCCGTTCTCTTACACCTCGCAGCTCGGCGCGCCCGCGTACCCTGGCGAGGAGCGGGTGCGCTACTTCAACCTGACGCACGAGTGGCTGGCGCAGGCGCTGTGGTATCTGATCTTTCGCGCAGCGGGCTTTCCCGGTGTGGTGCTGTTCAAAGCGCTGCTACTGGCGGGCCTTTGCGGGATTGCGGGGCTGCTTGCGGCGCGGCGTTCGGGCAGCTTCTATTGGGGACTGGCGGCAGCGGGAGCGGCGGCGGCGGTGGCGGCATTGTTCAGCGCAGACCGGCCGGCGCTGCTCACGTTTTTCTTCATCGCCGTTTTCATCTGGATCCTGGAGCGCGGCGGGCCGCTGTGGCTGCTGCCGGTGTTGTCGCTGGTGTGGGCCAATGCGCATGGCGGATTTTTTCTGGGCTGGGTGATCCTGGCAGCGTATTCGGCCGACGCGTTGTTCGCGCGCTGGCGCGGCCGGCGCGCTGTCATCGATCGCAAGCTGTGGCTGGCAGGCGCGGTTTCGATTGCCGCCTCCGGCCTCAATCCCAGCGGCTTTCGCATTCTGCAGATCCTGCTCGCCTACCGGCACAGCTACCTGAACCAGAGCCTGATCGAGTGGACGAAGCCTTCGCTGTGGGGACCGCCCTACGCTTTCGACCTTCTGCTGTACGCGGGCGCTGCCGTTCTGCTGCTCGCCTGGAGACGCGTGCGAGTCGCGGACTGGCTGCTGTTCGCGGCGTTCGCGGCGGCGTCGCTGGCGGCGTTTCGCAACATCATCCTGATGGCGCTGCTCGCGCCAGTCCTGATCGCGGCGTACTTCCCGTGGCGGCGGAAGCTGCCGTCGTTGACCGCTCCCGTCGTCGTCGCAGCTCTGGTCGGCGTGCTCGCCGCCGGAATGTGGCGTGGGCAGTTTTTTCAATTGCGAGCGGCGCTGTGGAAGTTTCCGGCGGGGGCGGCGGACTGGATGCTGGCGAAAAATATCTCTTCGCCCATGTTCAATACCTATGAGTATGGCGGCTATTTGATCTGGCGATTGTGGCCGCGCGAGCGGGCGTTCATCGATGGCCGCGCGCTGAACGAATCGGTCTACCGGGATTACGTGAAGGCGCTGGGCGGCGCGAGCGCGCAGGAGCGGCAGGAGGTGCTAGCCCGCTATGGGGTCGAGGTGATCGTGGCCAATGCCTTCGAGTATGCCAGCGGCGTACTCTACCCAATGGTTCTCTGGCTGGCCGAGCCGGCCCAAAGCGATTGGCAGCTCGTCTACCAGGACCCGCAGGCGATGATCTTTCTGCGCCACATGCCGGCGGGCGTCGCGGCGCTGCACAAGACGCAGATCCCGGACCACCTCGAGGCCGAGTGCCGCCTGCACATCGAGAAAGATCCCGAGCTGTGCCTGTGCGCCCGCACGCTGGGGTTTCTGTTTCTTCGCATGGGCGATGCCGGGCGCGCACAGCGGTCGCTGGCGCTGTATCTGGCCAACAATCGCGAGCCCGACGCCGAGGCGGAAAGCGCCTATCGCCGGCTGCTCGCGCCCGGGCGGTAGTAAACTGCTCCTCATGAAGCGCGAACGAGTGGCGGCTATTCTGGCGGCAGCTGTATTGCTCGGCTGGCAGCTTCGCACACGCCGCATGACCGTCACCGCGGGCGCCGCTCCGCCGGCGCAGCCGCCGGAGGCGGTGTTCCTGATCCGGTTCGGGCTCACGCATCCGAGCCCGCGGCCCTGGGATGGTAGCGTTTCTATGACCGGCGGCCGCGTGCTGGCGCTCCAAGGCTGGCAGTTTGCCGATGGCGACGCCGTCGCCTCGGATCATTCCTGGAAGTGCGCGACGCGCCAAGAGCGGTACTGGTATTCGCCATGGGAGCGCAGCCTGTATCCCACGAAGAACGAAGAAAAGATCACAGCAAAAGGTTTGCTGCTGAAGACCACGCCGGGCGGGCGCGTCACTCTCCGCACGCCGCAGGGTGATTTCGCTTTCGAGCCGGCGGAGGTGACCTGGGCGCATCCGAAAGAATTTGCCGGCGGTGATGTGACGGTGAGCCGGTCGCCGTGGCCCGAGCCGCTGACGAGGGGGCCGGCGGAGGAGGATTATCCCGCGCTGCTTGAAGCGCGCGATGGAACAATCTGGCTCGCCTACCAAAGCTACGAGAACGGCGGCGACCGGCTCTATGTGCGGCGAGGGCTGAGCGGCGCGCCCGAAGCGCTAACGCCGGGCGGCGGGAAGCTGTTCCGGTCAGCGCTGGCCGAAGACGCCTACGGCGGCATCTGGGTGGTGTGGTCGTCGGAGATCGGCGGCAACTGGGACCTCTACGCGCGGCGCTTCGACGGCAGGCAGTGGGGCAAGCCGGAGCGGCTGACCGATGCACCGGGGCCCGACATTTTTCACACGCTCGCGCATGACGCACAGGGGCGGTTGTATCTTGCCTGGCAGAGCTTCCGCGACGGGCAATCCGATATCTACCTGCGCGTGTATGACGGGCGCCGCTGGGGGCCGGAGGTGCGTGTCTCCGACGGCCCGGCTGATGACTGGGAGCCGGCTGTGGCGGCAGCGCCGGATGGGCGGGTGACGATTGCCTGGGACACCTATCGCCGGGGCAACTACGACGTCATCCTGCGGCACTACCAGGACGGCAAGCTCTCGCCGGTCGAGACGGTGGCCGCCACGCCGACGCTGGAGGCGCGGCCCGCTGCGCTCTACGATGCGCGAGGCCGGCTGTGGCTGGCGTGGGAGGAAGGCGACGCCGACTGGGGCAAGGATTATGCCAATGGTATTACTGATGCTGGGATGGGATTGCTGATGCGCCGGCAGGTGCGCGTGGCCTGTTATGAAAGCGGGCGGCTGCTGCAACTGCCCGGCGATCTCGCGCCGGCGCTGCCGCCGGAGGAGCGTCTCGCCTTCCAGAGGCCGGCGCTTGGCCTCGACGGCGCAGGCAATCCATGGGTGATCTTCCGCTATCGAACCAATACACCCATCGAGCCGCAACAGCGAGGGCCTGAGGAGCTGTCGCGATTTCGCACCGTTTGGCGGACCGGCGCGGCGAGCTTTCAGGCCGGGGCCTGGACGCGGCTGATCGAGTTTCCCGGCGGCTACGGCCGCATGGAGGCGGGCCTGGTGGCGCTGGGGCGACGCGATGGGAAAGTCGAGGTAGCGTGGAATTCCGACGGGCGGACATTTCCCGGCGCGCGGCCGGAGAGCCAGGATCTTTACACGGCGACGCTCGAGGCGGGGCCCGCGCCGGCGCCGGTCGAGATGCAGCCGCTGGCGATTCCACCCATCACCGCCGCCAACCCGCATCCCGACGAGGCGCGCGACGTGGCCCGGCTGCGCGCGTATCGCGCCACTTTGGCCGGCAAAACCTATCGTCTCGTGCGGGGCGACATGCATCGCCACACCGACCTCTCCTGGGACGGCAACCGCGACGGGTCGCTGTTCGACTGCTACCGCTATGCTCTGGACGCGGCGGCCTTCGATTACCTCGGCGTCTCCGATCACCAGGCTGGATACTCACAATACAGTTGGTGGATGCTGCAAAAAGCGGTCGAGATGTTCAGCATTCCCGGGCGCTTTGCGCCGCTCTACGGCTACGAGCGCAGCCTTCCCTACCCCAACGGCCACCGCAACGCGATGTTCGCGCAGGCGGGCATCCCGGTGTTCCCTATTCCTGAGGCGGAGCGTAAAGGCCTTGCAGGCGCCGCTAAGTTTTACCAATATCTGCACGCCAACCATGGCATCTCGATGCCCCACACCTCGGCCACCGGGGCCGGCACCGACTGGCGCGACAACGATCCGGCCGTCGAGCCGCTGGTCGAGATTTACCAGGGCTACCGGAACAGCTACGAGCACGAGGGGGCGCCGCGCTCCAGCCAGCGCCGTGAGAAGCCTGCCGGCTTCGTATGGAACGCCTGGGCGAAGGGCTACAAGATCGGCGTGCAGTCCAGCTCCGATCATGTTTCGACGCACGTCTCTTACGCGGTTCTTTATGTGACCGGCGTGACGCGGGAGGAGATCCTCGCTGCCATCCGCGCCCGCCGCGCCTACGCGGCGACCGACAACATCCTGGTCGATTTCCGGCTGAACGGACACCTCATGGGCGAAGCCTTCGCATCGGGCGCGACGCAGCGACTCACCGCGCACATCGAAGGGACGGGGGCGATCCGCAAGGTCGAGGTGATCCGCAACAACCAGTACATCCACACCCAGCCCGGCGCCGGCGCTTCGCTCGACTTCACTTACGTTGACAACGCGCCGCTCGCCGGGGAAAGCTACTATTACATCCGCGTGGAGCAGGCCGACGGCCAGCTTGCCTGGTCGTCGCCGATCTGGATTACGAGGTGAGATGCGACTCTGCACATTCGAACACAGCGGGAAAAATCATGCGGGCGTTGCGATCGACGCTCACGTAGTGCCTATTGATGAGATCAATGCCCGGCGCGGGACCCGGTTTCCTGACGATCTGCTGACGCTGATTCAGGCGGGGCTGGTCGACGAGCTGAAGCAGTCCGGCGCGGCGGAGCTGGCCAGCCATGCCCTGCCGCTCGAGGCGGTGAAGCTGCGCCTGCCGTATCCCGCGCCGCCGAAGATCTGGTGCATCGGCCTGAACTACCTGTCGCACGCCGAGGACTTGCAGGCGAAGCAGCCGGAGGAGCCGGGCAGCTTCATGAAGCCGTCAAGCTCACTCATGGAGCCGGGCGGCCAGATCCTGCTGCCGCCCGCGGAAATCTCGAACGAGGTGGACGCCGAGGGTGAGCTGGGCGTCGTCATCGGCAGGGAGTGCCGCGACGTGCCGGTGGAGCTGGCGGGCGAGGTCATCCTGGGCTATACAACCACGCTCGACATGACCGCGCTCGACGTGCTGCGACGCAACACGCGCTACCTGACGCGCGCCAAGAGCTTCGACACCTTCTTCAGTTTCGGGCCGGTGATTGTCACCGCCGACGAGGTCGCCGACGTGGACGCCGTGGAAGTGATCACCGAACACAACGGCGCGGTGTTTTCCCGCGACTATGTGCGCCACATGCGCGCCCGGCCCTACGAGCTGGTGAGCTTCCACAGCCGCGTCTTCACCTGGCAGCCGGGAGATGTTCTTTCGACGGGCTGCCCGAAGGGCGCGCGCATCCAGCCGGGCGATCGCGTGGCAGCGCGGCTGACGGGGATCGGCTCGCTCGAGGCTTCGGTCAGCCGGCGGCAGGCGAGAGTGTATATTGCCGGGCGAAACTATAAATGACCAAACCATGAATGACCGCGTGGCTGTGATTACTGGAGGCGCCCGGGGGATCGGACGGGCGGTGGCGCTGTCGCTCGCGCAACAGGGTTGGAGCGTGGCCATCTGTTATCGCACCAGCCACCAGCCGGCGCAGGAGACGATTGGAGCGCTGACGGAGATGGGCCTGCGCGCCATGGCCGAGCAATGTGACGTCTCCGACCCCGAGGCAGCGGCGCGCTTCGTCGCGAAGGTGGAAAAAGAGTGGGGGCGCATCGACGCGCTGATCAACGGCGCTGGCCCGTACCATCGCGTGAACCTGATGGACGAGACGGTCGAAGGATGGCTCGATATGTTCGACAACAATCTCCATCACGTTTTTTACATGAGCAAGCTGGTGGCGCCGGGGATGCAACAGCGGCGCTGGGGACGCATCGTAAACTTCAGCATGGCCAACGCCGATCAGCTCGTGGCCCAGCCGCAAATCACCGCGCATTACATCGCCAAGGCCGGCGTTCTCGTGCTGACCAGAACGCTGGCCAAGGCGCTCGCCCCGGCCGGCATCACCGTCAACGCCATCTCGCCGGGCTTCCTCAATTCCGGCAGCGCGCCGGAGTCCGAGCTGGAGAAAATGACCAAGAACATTCCGGCCGGCTATGTCGGAGCAGTATCTGACGCGGTGGCGGTGGTGAATTTCCTGCTCTCGGACGAAGCGCGCTACGTCAACGGGGCCAACATCCACCTCAGCGGCGCGTGGGGGATCTGAATCCAGCGGCTGCCTACAGCCCTCCTCGCAGATACGCGATCACGTCTGCGATGTTCTGGTGGCTCATCGATTTTTCCAGATCCTCGGGCATCAGGGAGATCGATGAGGCGCGCATCTCGGCGATGTTCGCGCGCAGAATGTTGTCGTCGCCCTCCGGCGAGCCGTTACGCAGCGTCACCACTCCCGGCGTTTCGTTGGCGATGACGCCGTCGTGAATGCGCCCGTCCTTGGTGGTGATGATGTAGTTGATGTAGCGCGGCTCGATCGACGCGCTGGGGTTGAGGATCGACTGCAGCAGCTCCTCCTTGGTCTTGTTGTTCACGCCGGATAGATCGGGGCCGACGCGGCCAAGCTGCCCGCTGTGCCGCCGCTGCAGGTGGCAGCGGCCGCAATTTTTCTCGAAGACAGGCTTGCCCCGGCCGGCGTCGCCAGCGAGCTGCAGCACATCGTGATAACCGGCCACCACCTTGGCGCGATCTTCAGCTTCAGTGTGGAGAAGCACTTTGGCGCGCGCGGCGATCGCCGCGTCAGGGTACTCGAGCAGGCGATTGCGGGCGGCGACTTCGAGCGAAGCGGCGGGAATCTGCTGGCCCTCGATCGCCTTTAGCAGCAGCGGGACGCGGTCGCGATTGTTGAGCAATGCGTCAAGAGCGGCGGCGCGGGCCTCTGGTGGATACTCGCGCCAGTAAGCGAGCAGCGTGGAGCCGACGGCGGGATCGTCAAAGGACGCCAGAGATTCCACCGCTGCCCTTTGCAGCTCGGGCGGGCCGCCTGAGTCGAGTACCCGGCGCAGCGCCGGGACGACAGCGCTGAAGCTGCCTCCGCGCAGGGCAAGAATCGCCGCCGCCCGAACCTCCACCGGCAGCTTCGCCGCCGCGGCATCAGTGACGGCTTTTTTCAACAGCGCATGCAACTCGAGATAGCGACCCACATTCCAGGCGGCCTTCTCGATCGGCTCGGAGGGGCTGCTCAGAAGCCGCATGAGGGCTGCCTCCGCTTCGGGGGCGTCGAGGTGGTGGATGCCGGCGAGTTTCAGGCCCCGGGCCAGGCCATCGAGGGCGTTCTCGGGCGCGCGGAGGCGGCCGGACGAGTTCAGCAGGCCGGCCAGCTCGCGGCGATCGTGCTTCGCGCCGATGAGCGACGCAAGCTGCGTGACAAGTTGCGGGTCCTCCCACGCGCTGCCTTTCGTCAGCAGCCGCTCGAACAACTGGTACGCGGTGTTGGGCGCAGAGCCGAGAACCGCGATGCGGAACCAGCGGTCGCTCGCGTACTCGGAGGCGATGCCGGCCAGCGCGTCGAGGGCGCGCGGGGCGTTGGGGCCGCCAAGCTGGCCAAGCGTCAGAGCAAGCTGGAAGCGCACGCGCGGCTCGGGATCACGGCTCATCTGGAGCACCGCATCGGCGACTGGCTTCGACTGCGGCAAGAATTCCTCAGCCAGGCGCAGGCTGTGCTCGCGGAGGTGTGCGTCGGGATCTTTCAGCGCCGCGAGAACGTCCGCCGGCTCGAGCGACGCAAGACCTTCGAGCGTCCACAGCGCGCGCAGCCGGGCCTGCGGCAAACCGCTCGCGCGGGCGAGTTGCTTGAGTTGCGGCACGGCGGAGCGGTCCTGGCGCTCCACCAGCAGACGCTGGGCAGTCTCGCGATTCCAGCCGTTGGAGTTTTCGAGCTGTTTCACCAGCTCGGCCGCGCTCATCGAGCCCAACTGCGGCTTGAGATCGCCCTTCCGCAGCGGGTGGTTGGGAACGAGGCGCCAGATCCGGCCCAGCTCCTCGCCGCGACGAAAGTCGATGCGCCGCTTGATGGCGTCGGGGATGTATTCGGGGTGCTCGATCACCTGGCGGTAGATATCCATCATATATAGGAGGCCGTCGGGGGCATTGGCGAAATTGCAGGGGCGAAACCAGACGTCGGTCGAGGCCAGAAACTCGACCCCCTGCTTAGCTGGATGCGCTTCGAAGGTCGCGCCCTTGGGCGTGAGGATGTCGCGCCGAATCAGGTTCCCATTCACATCGCCGGTGAAAACGTTGCCCGCGTATTCGCGCGGAAAGCCGTCGCCGGTATAAACGGTCCCGCCGCTCGCAGCGGTGAAGTAGCCGCCCACGTCCTCGATTCTGCGGCCGCCGTTCTCCTTGTAGCGCTGCTGCCGGACCTCGGTTCTCGCCTTGCGCCACTCTTGCGGCTGGGTCAGCGGGAAGACGCGCAGCGCGTCGTGGGTGGAAGGATACAGATATTGTGAGACGGCGCCCACGGCGAGCATGGGAGCGCGCATCAGGTAGTTCATGGGCACGACGGCGTGATGGAGGTGGAAGGTATTGCTGCTGAGGAAGCGGTTGCCCCAATCGTCGAATGACATGCCGAATTGCGTGGGGCCGGAGGCCGGCTCGGCGAGGCCGCGATCGAGACGGAAGCGAAAGTCCGCCCCTCGCACCAGCACGGGCGGCCGCTCGGGATGCTCGGGTGAGGTGACCGTGCCGTCGTTGCCGTCGTTGGCCACGTAGATCCAGTTGTCGATGCCGAGGCGCGGGCTGCTGACGCGGTGCTGCGGGTTTACTTTGCCGAAGCCGGTGAAGAGCACGCGGCGTACGTCGGCCTTGCCATCGCCGTTGGTGTCTTTGAGAAACAGAATGTCGGGGGCGCTGGTGACGATGAGGCCGCCCTGATAGGGCAGCATGCCGCTCACCTGCAGGATGTGGTCGGCGAAGACCGAGCTGTGGTCGATGCGCCCGTCGCCGTCCCGATCTTCGAGTACCACGATGCGCGAGCGCGCCGGCTGGCCGGGCGGAGGGTCGTCGGGATAGTCGATCATCTCGGCGACGTAGATCTTCCCGTTCTCGTCGAAAACCATCTCGACCGGGTCAATCACCTGGGGTTCGGCGGCAAACAGCTCGGCGTGAAAATCTTCGCTGAAGCGAAAGGTCTTCCCTTCCTCTTCCGGCGTGAGCGGCGGCGGCCCGGAGCGGCGGGCGCAAGAAGCGAAAAGCAGCAAGAGAGCGGCGAGGCAAATCCACGAGCGGCGGTCTTCCATACGATTGCAGGTCTCCCGCCTGATAGAATAACGCGTGCTGCCATGACTTATGACGAGATCGCCTGCGAAGTTTCGGATCACGTGGCTATCGTTACACTGAACCGGCCGGAAAAACTGAACGCCTGGACGGCGCGTATGGAGGAGCAATTCAGCGAGGCGGTGCGCGCGGCGGCCACTGATCAGGATGTGCGCGTCATCATTCTCACCGGCGCAGGACGCGGCTTCTGCGCGGGAGCGGACATGAGCCTGCTGAGCGCGGTGGTGAAAGACGGCGCGCCCAACAAAGGCATCCCGCAGAGACTGACGTGGCTGTTGTCCATCCCCAAGCCGATTATTGCTGCGGTCAACGGGGTTGCGGTGGGGCTCGGGTTCATTCTGCCGCTGTATTGTGATCTGCGGTTCGCTTCCGACCAGGCCCGTTTTTGCACCGTGTTCGCGAAGCGGGGCCTGGTCGCCGAATATGGCATCGCATGGATGCTGCCGCGCCTGGTCGGACCGGGCAACGCCGTGGAGCTGCTGTTTTCGGCGCGCACGATCGATGCCGGCGAGGCTCTGCGAATCGGGCTGGTCGAGCGCGTCTTCCCGCAGGAGGGGTTTCTGGAGGCTGTGCGGGAGTACGCTGCCGAGCTGGCCGCTTCGGTTTCTCCGCGCTCCCTGCGGGTGATGAAGCGGCAGCTTTACGAAGCGCAATCGCAAACGCTGGCGGAGGCTGCCGAGCGCGCCGGCCAGGACATGGTCGCGAGCTTCGCCAGCGAGGATTTCCGCGAGGGCGTGGCGCATTTCCTGGAAAAGCGGTCTCCGGAGTTCACCGGGAGATGACTATGGATTTCGAATACTCTCCCAAGGTCAAAGAACTCCAGAAGAAGCTGCTGGCGTTCCTGGACGAGCACATCTACCCGAACGAGAGGCTCCACGACGAGCAAGTGGGCCAGGGGGACCACTGGCAGCCGGCGCCCATCATCGAGGAGCTCAAGCCGAAGGCGCGCGCCGCCGGATTGTGGAACCTGTTCTTCCCCGAAAGCGAATACGGCGCCGGCCTCACCAACCTGGAGTACGCCCCGCTGTGCGAGATCATGGGACGCTCGTTGATGGCCCCGGAGGTGTTCAACTGCTCCGCCCCTGATACCGGCAACATGGAGGTGCTGGCGCGCTATGGAACCGAGGAGCAGAAGTGGCGGTGGCTCGTGCCGCTGCTCAACGGCGAGATCCGGTCGTGCTTCTGCATGACGGAACCCGACGTCGCTTCTTCGGATGCAACCAACATCCGCGCCAGCATTGCGCGTGAAGGTGATGAGTATGTGATCAATGGGACGAAGTGGTGGAGTTCGGGGGCGGGCGACCCGCGCTGCAAGATTTCCATCTTCATGGGCAAAACCGACCCGGCCGCACCGCGCCACAAGCAGCAGTCGATGATCCTGGCGCCGCTCGACACGCCGGGCGTGAAGATCCGGCGGATGCTGAACGTGTTTGGCTACGACCACGCGCCGCACGGCCACGCTGAGATTACGTTTGAAAACGTGCGCGTTCCCGCTTCGAACATTCTGCT
>DASQHK010000483.1:0-8937 GCA_035632135.1 Bryobacterales bacterium | reverse complement strand
TAGTCTTCGTTGATCTTGGCGGCGACTTTGGAGTGAAACCGGAACTCCTGATCATCGAGACCCCGGTCCATGCCCATCACCTCCAGGTGCTCGGCATTGAAACCAAGAGCGGCCTTGCGGGCGGCCAGCGCAGCAGGCGATTCGACGCGACCGCTCCCGAAGGCACTCACGTAATCGAGGATGCGCAACGGCTCGCGGTCCCACCAGTGTGCAGGCTGGGCGAGGAGCGTGGAAGCGGCGAGGAACAGAAGGGCCAGGCGCGGCATCAAAACCAGATTGTAGCGCGTCAGCCCAGGTAGCGCTCCATGGTGTGCGGATCGTAGCGCCAGTGGAACTCCAGCTCGTAAGCGAGCGAACGCGCCAGGCCATCCAGGTCGGGAAACAGCGTCTCGTTGGTGATCTTCATCCGGTAAAGCTCGCGCAGCGCTTTGCGCCGGATCTTGTCGCTCGGCAGGATGAACTTCACCAGGGTATTAGCAGGATCTGGATAGCCGCCGAGGATGTCTTCGAGCGGCCGGGTCAGAACGCTTGGGATCGCAAACGTGCCGGACTGCGCCACCAGCCGGCGATTCATCACCTGCGGCTCTCCCACCCAGATGAACGGAACTTTCCCCTTCAAGAAGTAGCGCCGCAGGTTGCCCCGCAGGCGTGGATTCAGCTTGGGCGGGTGGATGAGGCGGCCGCCTCCGATTTTTTGCGCCGGCGCGTAGCTGAGCGGGCCCGGGTTCAGCGCCCAGATGGCCGCGTCGCCGGTGGCGTGCTCGAGCGCGAAGAACGCGGCGACATAGGGCGACCAGGTGAGATCGAGCAGCCGCGTGGGCGCGCCGTGATGCTGCATCAGCGCCAGCCACTGCAACTCGTCCTCGGGATCAGGCGGCTGATTGAGAAAAAGGTGGGCCTTGCGCTTGAAGATGCGCAGAATGCGCTCTTCCTGTTCGGGCCAGGTGCGGCGATCGACGTGGAAGCTTTCAAAGTAGCGGGAGAGCTTGCTCGAAAGCGGCCAGCGCTCGTCGGCGTGCCCGCGAAACGCCCAGTCGGAATAGGGCGAGCTGGTGATGACCTCGAGCAGCTCGTCCCAGGATTCGAGGCGCCGAACCTGGTAGGGCAGGCCGGCCGCGGCTGCCTTGGATTTCTTCCGGGGCATGTGAAGCCGATTATAACCGCCGCAGGACCCGGATCGGCCGGCTTTCTAGTTGCTTCCTACGCGGAGCACGACCGTGTTGCTCGAAGGCTCGGCGGGCGAGGCGGGATCGATCGCGGCGAGCGCGAGTGCCCCCGGGGCGGCCAACAGACTCGCGGGGATGGTGACCTGCAAAGTCTGCCAGTCGGCTTGCTGGAACGTCGCCGGCAACGTAACGCCGGCAGCGGCCACGGCGCTCGAAGGCGAGAGGTTGATGCCGCGCAAGATGACGGTGGCGTCGGCGCCGGGACGCACCACGGCGGGCGAAACATCGAGCAGCGTCGGGCCGCCGGCGGTGACCTTGTTGGAGGCCGTACCGGCCACCTGCACCACAATCTCGGGGAACCGCTGCGGCAGCGGATTGGGGGCGGTGGCGACAATCTGCCCGAGCCCGGCGAAGCCCGGCGCGGCCCCGGCGAACAGCACTCGCGCGTCCTGGCCGTCGAGGAGCAGCCGGACGGAATTGATGGCGCGGGCGAGCGGATCAGCCGGGGCCGGGTCGCCATCAGCCAGGGTCCGGTCGAGCGGCCCGATTCCGGTCACGTAGACGGAGAACGCCTCGCCGGGCGCGAGCGGCGCGGCGCGGCCGACGAGCGTGCCGTCGTTGTGGGTCACCGCGCCCGCGCCGGCGCCGTTGCTGAGCAGTGTGAAGATGCCAGGCGCCTGGGTCGCCACGGCCACGCGGACCGCCGGCGAGGCTTGCAGGCCGTTGAACACGGTCAGCGTGGTTGTCGAACCGGCGACGTCGGCGAGAGCAGCCGGCGCAACCAGGTTGATCTGTCCTGGTGAGACGTAGATGAGCCGCGCGGGAATGCCGCCGAGGAGCACGCGCGCGCCGCCGAGGTCGGTGGGCAGCGGGAACCCTGCCGCTGAAGCTGTCTGCGAGGCCAGATTCAGGCCGAAAATGGTGAGCAGCTCGCCGCCCGCGACCGGCTGGCTGGGCGCAAACGACGCCGCGTTGCTGACTCCGCCGTCATTGATGGAAACGGTCGGCGTCGCGGTGAAGGCCACGGTGATGACTTGCGAGCCGCCGGGGCCGGAGGCAGTGACCGTGACCAGGGTGGAGTAATTGCCCGGCGCGAGGCCGGCGGCGCTCACACACAGGCCGAGAGAGGAGGGCGAGCGGCCGGAGGCCGGCGACACCGAAAGCCAGGAGGCGGTCGAGGCGGCAGACCAGTCGAGCGCCGCGCCGTTCGTGCCGCTAATGGTGACCGAGGCGCACAACGGCACGCTGCTGGCGGCCGGGCCCGCGAGCGAGATCTGCGCCGGGCTGGCCTGGATCTGTGGCTGGCCTGTGACGGTCAGTTGCACGGCGACCTGACGGCTCACGCCGCCGGCGCTGAAGGTGATTTGCGCGCTGTAAACACCGGGGGCCAGGCCGGCCGGCGAAACAAATACGCTCACCAGGGCCGGAAAGTTGCCGGCAGAGGAGGAAAGCGCAATCCAGTTGCTGGCGGCGGCAGCGGAGATCGTCGCCCTCCAGCCGAGGCCCGCTCCGCCGGTGAGGCTGACGTTTTGCGGCGCCGGAATTGCGCCGCCCGCCACCGCCGAGAAGCTCAGCGTCGCCGGCGTGACGTTTACCCCAGTGAGGTTGAGCGAGATCGTGGCGCTGCTGAGGGCGCCGCCGGCGCTGACCACGATCTGCGCGCTGTAAAATCCGGCGCTCAGGCCGTCGACGGTCACGGTTACGGTCAGGGTTGCGGGCCCCGTGCCCGAAGCCGGAGTGACGCTCAGCCAGTTGTTGCCGCCGGCTGAGACCGATGCCGCCCACGCCATTCCCGCCGGAACCGAGAGCGACAGAGACTGCGGCGGCGGGGCCGCGCCGCCCGCCAGCGCGCTGAAGGAAACCGCCGAGGGCGAGATCGCGATGCCGTTGCCGCCCGTTCCGACCCCGCCGGAGCCCGGATAGAGGTAACCGACGCCCGCCGTCTCCGGCGGGAACAAGCTGCGCCGCTGGACGCCTGCGCCGATCGACGACTGCATCACCGTGGGCACGGCGTAGCAGCCGTCGTTGTGGTCGAGACCCAGGCCGTGCCCCATCTCGTGCAGCGCGACCGTCTGAAAGTCGAAGTCGCCAGGGCCGGGGTTGGCGCTGAAGCTCACCGCGGGATTGAAGAACGTGTCGGAATCAACGATCTGGCCGGTGGAGGCGATGGCCGAGGTCAGCGTGGTGGCCAGCACGCCGGAGGGAAACGAGTACCCGCCTTTGGCGATCTCCATCTGGCCGTCGCCCGAGGACGGCGTGCCGTTCAGATACCCGTAGAATTGGTATTGCCACCGCGAGCCGCTCACCGTGCTCCAGGTCGACATGGCCGAGCGCAGCGCGGAGTCGAAATCGTTGCTGCGATAGTTCGCGGCGTCAAACAGCACGTTGAAGCTCGCGCCGGCCTTGCCGCTGGCCTCGACTGTGCCGAAAGTCAGCAGCTTGAAGCCGCCCGGCTTACAGGCGGACTGGTCGGCGGCGGTTCCGGTCTCGGCGCCGGCCGAGATCCCGGCGAACATTCCCACCGCGGCCAAAAATAAAGTCAGGGTCTTCAAAATCCGGCTCAACGCTCCGATCTATTCACTGGTGTATCGGCAGAACACGAGTCAGCCTCAAGTACCGGAGCTTCTTCCATGATAAGATCAAAGACAAGATCAAAGCCAAGCCGGCGCGCGATTCCCATGCGTAAGCCTGTTACATCCTTGGTCCTATTGCTGGGCGCGGCGGCGTGGCTCAATGCGTCGACCGTGGTTCGCCTCAGCTTTTCGCAACTGAGCACGCTCGCCCAGCGCGTCGAGGCGGGCCGCATCGAGCGGATCACCTCTTATCACGACCCATCGAGCGGCCGCATCATGAGCAGGATCGAGATCGCCCCTTGGCGGCCGCTCGGCGCCAATGCTGCACCCGCGCCGCTGAGCCTGGAGATGACGGGGGGCGCCGTCGGTGACCTGCGCCAGTGGATCGCCGGGTTTCCGAATTTGCAGGTGGGCGACCGCGTGGTGCTGTTCCTGGCCGGGGACACGAGCACGCCGCTCGGCCCGACCGTCGGTTTGTGGCAGGGGATCTTCTTCATCGCCACCGACCCGGCCACCGGCGCCGACATCATCACCGACCACCGCCGCAGGCCGGTCGTCGGAATCGAGAACGACGAGCTGGTTCTGGGCCAAGCTCCGGGCGAAGCCGGAGCGCCCGGCGCCCGGCCGCTTCCGATTCCGCCGGTTCGCCAGGCCGGCGCCGGCCCGCTCACGCTCAATTCTTTTCTCGGCCGCGTGCAGGCGCTGCGGGCGGCGAGCGCCGCGGCGGCGAAGAGGTAGCGGCCCACCCTGTTATCCCAACTGCCTTCGGAACCGCAGCGCGCTCCAGCCGTAGAGAAGCACGGAAAAAGCGAGCAGCGCGGCGAGGGGCATCCACAACTCCCAGAGTCCCGCGCCTTTGAGCACGATGCCGCGCAGCGCTTGGGCCAGGTAGCGCAGCGGGTCCGCGTAGGAAAGCCACTGCAGCAGGCGCGGCATGCTCTCTACGGGCGTGACGGCCCCGGAAATAACGACCAGGGGCGGGTTGATGAAAAAGGCCAGCAGTTGCGACTGCTGCTGCGTGTCGCAAGCCGTCCCCATCAGAACGCCGATGCCGACGCCGCCCAAGCCGGCCAAGAGTCCCACCACGGCCAGCAACCCGAAGCTGCCGCGCACGGGGAGGTCAAACACAACATGCGTGATGGCGAGTGAAACCGCCAGATCGATCACCAGCAGCACGAGGATCGGAAACGTTTTCGCGAGAAGAATCTCGAGCGTCTGGGCCGGCGTCATCAGCAACTGCTCGATGGTGCCAAGCTCCTTCTCGCGCACCACCAGCCCTGCCGCTACGAGCGATCCGTTGATGACCAGCAGCATGGACATCACCCCGGTGACAATGAACCACGAACTCTCGAGGCCGGGATTGTAAAGCACGGTGACGGCGGAGCTGACGTTGATGACGCCCGGGACGCTAAGGGGCGCAGCGCCCAACGAGCGCTGGTTGTAATCGGCGAAGATTTGCGCCAGATAGCCGGAGGCGATGGTTCCCGTGTTGGCATTCACGGCGTCGACCAGCACCTGCACGGGCGCGGCGAGCTGATTGGCGCGCAGGCGATCGTAGTCGGGCGGGATGACGACGCCGGCGTCCAGCCGCCGCCGGCCGATCTCGTCGCCGAGCGCCGCGGCCGAGGCATAGTAGCCAGCGACGCGAAACGTGCGATTCTCGCTGATCGCGGAAATCAGCTCGCGGCTGGCGGGTGTCCGGCTCAGGTCGGTCACGCCGAGGCGCAGATCGTGGACGTCGGGGTTGAGCGCAAAGCCGATCAGCACGACGAAGACGGTGGGCGGCAGGGTAAGCTGCACCACCAGGCGGCGGTTCTTGCCCAGCAGGCGAAACTCCTTCACCGTCAGCGCCCACAACCGGCTCTCGAGCAGTCGCCGCATGTCAGTCCCGGAACTGCATCCGCCGCAGCCGCCCCCAGGCGGCCAGGAAGAACAGCAGCGTCAGCAGGCTTAGCGCGACCAGCGGCAGCGTGGCCAGCTCCCAGCCGCTGCCGCGCAGCATGGCGTCGCGCGCGAGGTCGATGTAGTAGCGCGCCGGCACGAATAGCGCGATCCAGCGAATGCCGGCCGGAATATTCGCCACCGGAAAAATGAAGCCGGAAAGCAGCAGGGAAAACAGAAAGCCGGCGAACTGCACAAGCTGCAGCGCGGCGCTCTGGGTATTCATGATGACGCCGGCCCACAGGCCGAGGAAAACGGCGCAGGCCAGATAAATCACCGTGCCGGCCAGGAGCGGCGCCGGATCGCCGGCGAAGCGAAACCCGAAAACGGCAATTCCCAGCGCGAAGGTCGCAACAAACTGCGCCGCGGCGACGACGTAGTAGGCGAGGGCCTTGCCAGCCAGCCATTGGGCGGCAGTGAGATTCGAGGCATACACCTGGATCAGCGTGCCTTGCTCGGGCTCGCGTGCCATGGCCAGGGCGGTGAGCATCGATGGCGTCATGATCAGCACCAGGGCCAGCGCGCCGGGCGCGAAATTCTTTTCGTCTTCGAGGCCCGGGTTGTACCACAGCCGGATCTGCGGGCTCACGCCGCTCGAGGCAGCGAGCGCGGCGGCTTCCGGCGCCAGGCGCGCGCGAAACGCCTGCGTGATGGCCTGGATGCTGGCGCGGATGACGGTGGCGGTGTTGGCATCGGTGCCATCGACCAGCACCTGCACGGAGGCGTCGGCGCCGCGCCGGGCGTCGCGATCGAAGTGCGGCGGAATGATGGCCACCGCCCGCGCGTCGCCGGCGTCGAGCGCCGCTTCGGCGCGGCGGGCTGCGGGAAGAACGACTACGCGGAACCGTTGCGTCGCCGCCAGCGACTCGACGTAAGCGCGGCTCAGCGGGCTGTGATCGAGGTCTTCGACCGCGATCGTGATGCGCGAGACATCGAGCGTGATCGCTTTGCCGTAGAGCGCCAGCAGCCCCAGCGGAAACAGGAACGCCAGCGCCAGCGTGAGCCGGTCGCGCCGCAGTTGCGTCAGCTCCTTTACCGCCTGGGCGAAAATGTGTTTCATGCTGCTCTCCCGGCTGCGCCGGCCCGCTGCTCGATCAGGTGAATGAACACGTCTTCGAGCGACGGCTCGATGGCGTCCATGCGGCGCAGCTCGATGCCGGCTGCGGCGAGCGCCGCGCGAATCTGCTCCATGGCGGCGGAGCGATCCTCGGTCATCACGTGCAGCCAGTTGCCAAACAGCGACACGTGCCCCGCCCCGAAACGCGCGGCGAGCAGCGTCAGCGCCTGCTGCGGCTGGCCGGTCTCAACTTCGAGCAACTGCTCGCGCATCTGCCGCTTCACTTCGCCGGGCGAGCCCTGCGCGATCAGCTCGCCGTCGGCCATGAAGCCGAGCCGGTTGCACTGCTCGGCTTCTTCCAGATAATGCGTCGTCACCAGGATGGCGACGCCGCCGTCGGCCAGCTCGTGAATGAGCCGCCAGAATTGCCGCCGCGCGACCGGGTCGACGCCCGAGGTCGGCTCGTCGAGGAACACCACGCGCGGCTCGTGCATGATGGCCGCGCCGAAGGCCACGCGCTGCTTCCAGCCGCCGGGCAGCCGCCCGGTAATCATGCCGGCGCTTTCAGCCAGGCCCGACATTTCGAGCACCCAGCGCTCGCGGCGCTCGCGCCACTCGGACGGCACGCCGTAAACCCCGGCGTAGAACTCCAGGTTCTCGCGAATGGTGAGATCGTCGTAGAGAGAAAACTTTTGCGACATGTAGCCAATCTGGCGGCGCAGCGAGCCGCGGCGGAGGCGGCGCGCGTGGCCCAGCAGGCGCACCTGGCCGCCGGTCGGCTCCATCAGGCCACACAGCATCTTGATGACCGTCGTTTTGCCGGCGCCATTGGCTCCGAGCAGGCCGTAGATCTCGCCGTGGCGCACCTCGATGGTCACGCCCCTCACCGCCTCAAAATTTCCGAACCGCTTGCACAAATCGTAAGCGCCGATCGGTGCTTCGGAGGGCGGCGGGCCCGGCGCCGCGGCCGAGCGCGGAAACGGGGGCGCGGTCTCTTCGCGTCCCTGGCTGCGCAGAATGGTGACGAAGGCGTTCTCCAGCGTGGGTGAAGAACGCCGCATCGCGGTGACGGCCAGCCCGCGCGCGGCGAGCGCCTGCCGCACGGCCGCTTCGCCCTCTGCGGCATCGCGCGCCATCACGTCCAGCCGGTCACCGAAGCGCTGGACATCAGCAATACCTGCGCCGCCTTCGAGCGCGTCCTCGGCCCGCTCCAGATCGGTGCTGCGCACTTCGAGGCGCGTCATGCCGAGCGAAGCGCGCAGGCCCGCGGGCGTATCGGCCTGCTGGAGGCGTCCCTCGCGCATCAACCCCACGCGGTGGCAGCGCTCGGCCTCGTCGAGGTAAGGCGTGGCGGCGATGATGGTCATGCCCTCGGTCGAAAGGGCCAGCAAGGTGTCCCAGAAATCGCGGCGCGAGACCGGATCGACGCCGGTGGTCGGCTCATCGAGCAGCAGAAGCTGCGGCTCGGCCACCAGTGCGCAGCACAGCGCCAGCTTCTGCTTCATGCCGCCGGAAAGATGGCCCGCCAGACGGTCGGCGAAGCGCTCCAGGCCCATCAGCCGCAGGTAGCGCGAGCGGCGCTCTTCGAACTGCCGGGGGGGCACTTCGCGCAGGCCGGCCGAGTAACGCAGGTTTTCGTTGGCGCTCAGGTCGAGATAAAGGCTGAAAGGCTGCGTGAGGTAGCCGATGCCGAAACGGGCCTCGCGCGGCGCGCGGCCCAGCACCTCGATCTCGCCGCCGCTCGGCTCGAGCACGCCGGCCAGCATCTTGAACGTGGTGGTTTTGCCCGCCCCATCGGGCCCGATGAGGCCGAAGACCTCGCCCGGGTGCACTTCGAGGTCGATGCCGTCCACCGCCGCGAGCTGACCGTACTGCTTGCGCAGCGCGCGTGCGCGAACCACGGGCGTCATCGCGCAGGACCTTGAGCAGCGGCGCCTGCCGGAGCGCCCTTCGGAACTACCTCCGGGTCTGCCGCCTTGGCGGGCGTCTCGGCGCTGGTGAAGATCCAGCCGTCGGCCGGCATGCCCGGCTTGGCGCGCCCGGCGGGTCTCGTGATCCGCAGCTTCACGCCGACGACCTGCTTCACACGGTCCTTCTGGAAGTAGGTATTCTCAGGAGTGAACATGGCCTCCGGGTCGATGCGCATGACCACGGCGTCGAGCGGTCGCTGCGGATCGGAATCGAGAGTCACCTGCGCGGG
>DASQHK010000482.1:0-1542 GCA_035632135.1 Bryobacterales bacterium | reverse complement strand
GTGCGGCGCCCCATGGCGCGGAGACGCTCGGCATCGGCCATCATGGCTTTGATTTCCTTGATGCCGCTGAGCACGGCGCTGTAGGCCATGAACTCGCAGTGCGTGAGGCGCGCGATGAGGCGGGCGAGCGTGGTTTTGCCGACGCCGGGCGGTCCCCAGAGAATGAGGGAGCTGAGGGTGTCGTGTTCGATCTGAGCGCGCAGCGGTTTGCCCGGCGCGAGAATGTGCTCCTGGCCAACGAACTCTTCGAGCGTTTCAGGGCGCATGCGATCGGCCAGGGGGCGGCGCTTATCGGTGCGGGCAGGCTCGCGTGGGGAGGCGTCGAACAGGCTCACGGCCGCAGCGACCTCTGGCGGCGCGCTTCGTAGAGAATGACGGCAGCGGCCACGGCGGCGTTCAACGACTCGACGCCGACAGTGGGGATCGCCAGGGAAAAGGCGTCCGCGTGCAGGGTCTGGCTGACGCCGCGGCCTTCGCTGCCGATGATGACGGCGGACTTGCGAGTGAAGTCGACATCGACCAGCGACTTGACGTGGTTGGCTGCAGTGAATGGCACGGCGGCGTAGACGTCCAGCTTGTTCTGGTGGAACGCCGCCTGCGCGAGCTCGGCGTCGACCGAGTGCACGAACGGCACCCGGAACAGCGAGCCTGCGGAGGCGCGCAGTGCTTTGGGATTGAACGGGCTGGCAGCGCCTTTCAGGAACAGGACGCCGGTCGCGCCGAAGGCCTCGGCGGCGCGCACGATGGCGCCGGCATTGCCGGGGTCCTGCACGCCATCGAGAACGATAGTGAGGGCGCGGCCGCGGAAAAGCTGCTCGAGCGTCCACGAGGGCGGCGCGATCAGCGTGATGACGCCCTGGGTGGATTCGGTGCCCGAGATCGTTTGGAACAAGGCATCCGACAACACGGCCATGCGGATGCCCGCCAGGCGGCGCACGTGGGCCTCGACGGCGGACTGGACTGAGCGGGCAGCCAGCACCACCTTGACCGCACACTCGCTGCGCAGTGCTTCTTCGAGCAGGTGGAACGTTTCGGCCACGCACAAGCCGTCTTCGGTGAGGCTGCCGCGCGCGATGGCCCGGCGTACGCTCTTCACCAGCGGGTTGGCGGCGCTGGATATGGTCTCGGGCCTCGCCATGACCTTCCTTTACAATGTTCAAATCAGAATAGCGCAGATGAAACGGGTGGTTGGAATCGCGGCGGCGCTGGCGCTGGCCGGACTCGTGGTTGCAGTGGCGCGGATTTCGGGCGAGATCGCGCTGCAATCGGCGCTGGAGGAAGCGCGGCCGGCGGACATCATTCTGGTGCTAGGCGCGGCGGAGTATCGCGGCAAACCGTCGCCCGTGCTGCGCGCGCGCCTGGATCACGCGCTGGACCTGTATAAGAAAGGACTGGCGCCGAGGATTCTGACCACGGGCGGCGCGGGCGGCGATCCCGTCTACACGGAGGGGACCGTGGGGCGGTCGTACCTAGTGAGCCGGGGCGTGCCGTCGGAAGCGATCGTGGTGGAGCCGGAAGGCGAGAGCACGGTGTATTCGACCG